>JAYEJE010000106.1:0-11262 GCA_034660415.1 Methanobacteriota archaeon
ATCTTTAATGGCATGAGTACCAGAATCCATCCGGCGCTGGCAAGGGTTCTGTCCCAAATCCGGTTCGGTACAACACTGAATATTGCTGCCTCTCTCGCCAATCCCGCACTTCCACAGTACGGCGTAAGAGGTGTATATTCCAGGAACTTAATCAAACCCGTTACTCTGACGATGCGAAATATCGGTTACAGCCGCGCTATTGTGTTTCACGGCTTGAATAGTGATGGGACTAAAGGCATAGATGAAATCTCCACTATGGGCAAGACTTTCGTTAACGAACTACATGAAAATGGGGAGATTACTTCCTTCTCTATTAACCCGGAGGACCTTGGAATCCAATCTACCGAGGAGCATGCCCTTCTATCTTCCACAAACAGGAAAGAGGAAACTTTACGCTTCCTCAGGTTATTAACAGGTACGGATTGTAGCGCAAGACATGAAATCGTTTGTCTCAATACTGCTCCCATTCTTTACCTGATGGGCAAAGCCAGAGATATTGAGGACGGTTTCGAGAAGGCAAAAAGGATCCTTGAATCCGGACGAGCGATTAATAAACTGACAGATTGGATCAGGGAACAGAACTTAGATCCGGAACCAGGTGAGAAGAAACTGGAACGTCTATTAGAAGAGGTGGACGCCAAATGAAAGCAGCAGTTCTAAGTGGCATAGAAAACTTGGAGATCACGGAGGTAGATCGACCCGCTTGCAATTCCGGTGAGGTTTTACTAAAATTAGAAGCATGCGCAATCTGCAAAACCGATACGAAGATGTTCCACGCAGGTCATCGTGATCTTAAGCTACCACGCATACTCGGACACGAGCTTGCAGGAACGATAATAGAAGTAGGAAAAGGCGACCACAAATTTGATGTAGGAGATCGAGTACAAGTAGCTCCTGGTCTTCCATGTGGTGGCTGTCCTTTCTGTATAAGTGGCGTTCCAAATATGTGTGATAATATGTCAATAATAGGCTTTCATCATGATGGCGGATTTGCAGAATACATGCTTGTTCCTGCAAATGGCGTTCAAAATGGCTGCATAAATACGATACCCCTTTCTTTATCCTTTGAGGCGGCATCTCTTGCAGAACCTCTTGCCTGTTGCATCAATGCACAAGAACTGAGCAAAATAAAACTTGGTGATACAGTCGTTATCCTTGGAGCAGGACCTTTAGGTCATTTACATCGTCAATTAGCACATATTTCCGGCGCTTCTGAGGTAATATTAATAGAAAACAGCCCTGAAAGAATCGCATTTGCTAAAAAAGTCGCTCCGGACTATCTTATTGACTCGACAGAGGTTGACCCGGTGGAAGCGGTAAAAGAAATAACGGACGGTGCTGACGTGGTTATTCCTGCCTGTTCCGATCCGGAAGTTCTTGCTCAGGGTATCGAGATGCTAAAGAAATGCGGACGAATTGTATTCTTCTCCGGTCTGTCACACGGATATGAAAATATACCCATAGATCATAATCAGATACATTATAATGAGCTCCAAATTTTTGGCGCTTATGGATGTAGCTCTGAACAGAATCGAAAAGCATTGAAGATCTTAGCGGCGCGGAAAATTGCGGTTGATGAGTTAATTACAGATCACATCTCTTTAGACGAACTAATCAACGGTTTTGAATTGGTAGAATCCCATAAAGCAATGGAAGTTGTTGTAACAGTATTTTAACTTTTGTACGGTACGGACCACAAGATTACACAGATTTTCACAAACCTTTTCTTAAAAAGAAAAGCTTTACCAACAACTTTTTTACCTTCGGTAAAAACCTTGACTAAAAACGTTATTTTCGTTTTTCTTTTAGCACAGGCTAAATTTTATTTTTTGGCACAAAATTACCGTTTATCCAGCACCGAAAGCATTTCCGCCTGGCTCTTAACAATCACCGCGCCTTTAGTCAGCAATTCAATAAACCGTTTGGTAGCTACGCCGCCGGTAAAATCTCGCTCTGCCAAGTTATCAACCTCAAAGGCCAATAACATTTTGTCCATCTTCAATGCCGCTTCTGCCGCTTCCAAGTTCTTTAAATTGCCAAAACCAAAAGGAATACCGCATAGCACAACAGCATCCGCACGTCCAATCAGCGCTAAATGCGCTTGAAATGATTCTGCCGTTATCGTTGAGAACGGTGCTTCTGTCACAACCGGGATGTTAAGCAGTTTTGCGACTTCGCAATCGGTATCCAGCAGGTTCAACACGCCGGCAGTAACTTTGTAGCCTTTTTCGGTGAGAAGATGCATTGATGATGCACCCTCTCCACCGCCACATATAAGATGAATCGTACCTTTATCTTTAGTTGATGTCTCAGGCGGGCGTTTTACCGGTGAAGGTGATAAATAACATTGATTAGTTAACGCATTCAATTTAACAATGACATCAGCGCCAAAGGTACTTTTTATGTGCTCTGCAGTTAACACCTCTTCTTGTGAGCCCAGAGAGATGATTTTTCCGCCTTGCAGCAATACTAAACGGTCACAGTACTGAGCAGCTAAATTGAGGTCGTGGATAACGGCAATTACAATTAAGCCTTCATGTGCAGTCAACCGTTTCAGAAGCCCCATTATCTCTAATTGATAATTGATGTCAAGGTGTGAAGTCGGCTCATCGAGCAGTAACACATTAGGCTCCTGCGTAAGCGCTCGAGCAATGATGACAAGCTGTCTTTCTCCGCCACTCAACTCAGTAATTGGTCTTTCAGCCAGATGCCAGCAGTTAGTAAGCTCCATACACCGCCTCGCTATCGCTATGTCGCTCTCATTTTCCAGTTCTAACCTACCCAAGTGCGGATTCCTGCCCATAAGCACGATGTCCAGAGTAGAGAACTCGAAATTCACGTTTGTGTCCTGTGGCACGGCTGCGAACTTCCTTGAATACTCCTTGTCCTTCATCGCCATTACATCTCTATTATCTAATATTATTGTCCCCATCTTCGGCTTCAAGATGCGACTGATTGTGCGCAGAAGCGTTGTCTTACCCGAGCCGTTTGGCCCGATGATACCTAAAAATTCGCCATGTGCTGCGCTAAAATCCACGTGCTCCAGGACCTTCACGCTTCCATAGTATGCATCCACATTGTTTATCTCTAAGGACATTTACCTACCTATTTATCTTTATAATTCGTAATTATATTATAAACATGGACCCCCGATTGTTTTTAATCATACTTTTGATGATGTCTGTTTCAGTCATTACACTGGCTGGTACAGTAACTGCGACTGATACCATAGCAGATGCGAACGGCGTAGGGGATGCGAATGAGTCATTTACTTTCGTGCACATGACTGATGCCCACATAGGATACTACGATATAAAAGAACTAACAGACGATCCAAGGATCTGCAAGCTTATTAAAGCGGTGGATCCGAAAAGCATGGTAGAATCGGTGGTAAAGTTTACAGATACGCTACAGGATATAAAGACACACAATCCCGACTTTATTCTGGATACCGGTGATCTGGTAGAATCAAACAATCTCGACTTTTTTAATGCCTATGCCGAGATACATCTCATCGGAAACAACACCCACTCTTAATCGGTCTACTTTTACTTTGTCATTGGCTGATTCCGTTGCTGAACCCGAACACATATGGGGTATTAGCGTACGGGACTCATTAGGTCGACATACGGGGATGAATTGGACAACAGGAGACATCGAACGTGAAATACCGGGTTCCTATTACACGGGACATTATAATAAACCGCCATCTGATACACCTCAGGTTCTTGTGGTTTATCCATCGGATAATTCGTTAGAGGTTGTTTATCACGCTTTGGAATATGGTGATGGCACGACACTTGTAACAAAAGAGCCGGATGTGTCTGTACTAACAAGCTCGTACAATGAGGATACGGGTACAGAAACCGCAAAAGTCATTGCGAAACGAGTATCTAATGGCGAGTATCTATGGGAAGAGCCTGTGACTGGAACTGCCGGCACTAATATTTCAGCTTTTGGAGCAGGAGACATTGATGGCGACAAAAACGAAGATGTGCTGGTGCTGATAAGCACGATCGAATCTGAAATAGACTCGGCTGATTTTGAGGTACCTACACTACCACTGTTCCCTTTTCCTATCCTTGGTGCATCCACTAAAACCGAGACGGTGATAGCGAAACGGGGATATGATGGCAAGCGTATATGGACAACCGAATCGGATGGCCCTATTTGGGTTGGAAGCGCATGGGCAGGCCTCAATGGCGATGAAATTGCCGATGTACTGCTCGGATCACATGATCAGGTGTATGCGTTGGGATACCGAGAAGAATAGACAGTGCTTGTCGCACGTATGATCAAAACGGGAAGAAGCCGCATTAAGCGGCCCCTCCCCTTTTTTGACATTAGATCCACAGATCATCGGACGTCACACCACAGGATGCCGATGGTAACGCGATAGATACGTCACATGCCAAATCCTAATGGCGTTTGGCACACTCAGAAGGCTGCGATTGCCGGCGACTATTGAAAGCGTTCGCTAACCGAAGAGTATTAATACTCCGGTGGAATCTAGATCATGCCTTCGTTGCCAATGTTATCTCAATTGACGAGACGTTCGCCTTATATCCTTCGTCTCCTGATATCTGCTCAGTCCCTATCTTTATGTCCTTCACTTCCATTCCCGGCACGAACTTAGCCCTCGTTACCTCTGCAGTATCCACAGCCCTTGCAATTGCTCGGCCTCGCGCCTTTATCACTACCTCGTCAGAGCCGCTATTGATCTGCGTCACTACCGCCATGACATAACTCATCATAGGCTTAGTTCCGATATATATCACGTTGTCTTCTGGCATTTTTGTATCACCCATTGTATTATATATTGGTGTTGCTTTTAAACATTCACCACATACATGCACACGAAAAAGAATGATCATGGGGTAATAAAAAGGGACATCATAACATTAAGCTATGAGCACGGTACGATAGTAATAAATAGCAATTTCAAGCTGCCGCATACCGTTTGGGATACTCGTGTGGGCTGCTATAGATGCTCATCCCTGTTCTATAAGGACGTGCTAGAATATCTAAATCTATCCGGGCTCGATTATGTGGATAACGTTCTGGACTTAATGCCAATGCCAAATTTAGCATGTAATTTGGCCTTGCGTGACTATCAGAAGGATGCAATAGCTAAATGGCTACAAACAAAGAGCGGGGCTTTAGTTCTGCCCACTGGCGCTGGCAAGACAGTAATAGGCATAAAAGCAATTAGCATGCTGAATGTTCCAACACTTGTTATCGTACCGACATTGGAACTGGTAAAGCAATGGAAAAACGAATTGGTGCAGAAATTCGGCATTGAAGTTGGCACATACAGCGGCGAAAAGCATATCTTGGGGCCTATAACCGTATCAACTTACGATACCGCGTATTTGAGGGCGGATGAGCTGGGGAACAAGTTCCTATTCTTGCTCTTCGATGAGGTTCACCATCTGCCATCGCCTGGATATGCGAGCATAGCGGAGCTGTTTGTCGCGCCTTACCGGCTGGGGTTGACTGCGACCTACGAACGAGAGGATGGGCGGCATGAAGAGCTCGAAAGATTGATAGGCGGAAAGGTCTATGAAATTGGGCTGGAAAAACTAAAAGGCACGCATTTAGCAGAATATAAAACGAAGCGGATCGTTACTGATTTAACAGTGGCTGAACGGTCGGAATACGAAAAATACCATGACATATTCACTGATTTCTTGAAGAGCAGGAAAATAATCTTGAAAACGCCAAAAAATTTCCGGCTGCTTGTTATGAGAAGTGGTCGCGACGCAAGTGCGAGAGCAGCTTTGCTGGCACGAAACAGAGCGAGACAGATAGCTTTAAACTCGAACTCGAAGTTACATGCTCTTTCCCGTATCCTAGATAACCATTTCGGTAAGCAAATGATAATATTCACCGAGCACAATTCGCTGGTTTATGCTATCTCCCGAGAGTTCCTCATACCTGCTATTACGCATACTACGCAGAAGGAAGAACGCGCGGAAATTATGGATAAGTTCCGGGCAGGGAAATACAATGCGATTGTAACCTCTAAGGTTCTGGAAGAGGGCATTGATGTACCGGAAGCTTCTGTTGGCGTTATATTGAGTGGAAGCGGAAGTAAGAGAGAATATAAGCAGCGATTGGGTAGGATATTGAGGAAGAAAGAGGGTAAACTTGCCATCCTATATGAAATCATATCGAAAAAGACAACAGAAGTGGGTATTGCACAGAGGCGTAAAAGTGAGGCGGATAAGGGAACTCCCAGTAAATAGTTTAGCCAAAAAGTTTTGATAATTATCATAGAATCAAAATTAAAAAATAGTCTCTGAGGTGGTTAAATAAAAGTTGAAAGAGTAGAGAATGACTAACACAGATAGCTACATGCAGAAATTAGTAGTGGCCAATCCCTTGGGTGAACCCACATACCGCGTAGTTATCCATACACTCAGACTTCCTCAGGGGAGCAGGGGTCTGGATGCTGGATGCGGAATCGGTTATCAGGCTTTATTGCTGGCAGAAGCCGTAGGACCTGCCGGACATGTCACAGGCATTGACCTGCCCCCTGAGTTTCTAGCTAAAGCAAGAGAAAATGCCAATAAGGCAGGTATGGCTGAACAGGTCTTTTTTCTGGAAGCCGATGTGAGCAACCACCCCTTTGAAGACAACACCTTTGACTGGGTATGGAGTGCAAACGTTGTTGGATATGCTCCCGGAGAACCCCTACCGCAGATAAAGGAACTTCACTTGCAAGAGTGGTGAAGCTAGGTGGCAGTGTGATCATCCTTGCCTGGTCTTCGCAACAGTTGCTTCCCGGATACCCTCTACTGGAAGCACGACTGAATGCGACATCTTCTGGAATTGCCCCTTTTGTTGAGGGGATGAGACCAGAGCTGCACTTCTCGCGTATGCCTGGCTGGTTCCGTAAAGCCGGTCTGGAGCGGACCTCTGCCCAGACTTTTGCAGGCAGCGTTCACGCTCCACTGAGCGATGAAATCCGCAACGCCATGATGGCACTGCTTGAGATGCGATGGGTGGATGTGCAACCGGAACTATCACATAAGGATTGGATAGAGTTTCAGCGTCTATGTTTAACAAAAACAGCTGCTATTTGCTTAATGCTTGCTTTACTTCCTTATCAATGTCATTTAACTTAATATACATGCTACATTAAATTTATCGAGGACGATACAGGTGATATTCATACATCCTATTCTCACAACAGTTGATAACACTGTCTGGGGTCCTTTTATGATGGCCCTGCTTATAGGGACTGGTATATACCTTACTTTCAGGTTAAGGGGCGTTCAGGCGCGCAAATTCGTGTATGCCTTTCGTCTCATAACCAAACGTAAAGAAGAAGGCAGGGGCGACATATCCCCATTTCGTGCTTTGATGACCTCACTCTCGGGTACCATCGGCACAGGCAATATCGCAGGTGTTGCCACGGCAATCTCACTTGGCGGTCCAGGTGCGCTTTTCTGGATGTGGTTAACAGCCATTGTGGGAATGGCAACAAAGTTTGTTGAATGTACACTTGCACTGCATTTCAGGAAAGAACTACCTGACGGTACCATGATCGGTGGACCATTCTATTATCTTGAGCATGGTCTGAAAAACCCGCAATTGGGATTGGTATTGGGTATGGCATTTGCCGCCTTTGGTATCCTTTCATCCTTTGGCATAGGCAATATGGCCCAGGCTAACTCGGTATCCCTCGCATTAAATGATACGTTCCACATTCCCGGGATCGTCACGGGCTTGTTATTGGCATTTGCGGTAGGTCTTGTCGTTATTGGCGGTATCAAAAGACTGGGGTATGTAGCTGGCAATCTGGTACCGTTCATGGCTACTCTTTACATTTTAGCAGCTATAGTTGCTTTAATATTGAATTACGAGAATATACCGGGTGCTTTTTTGCTTATAATAGACAGCGCATTATCGGGCCAAGCAGCAGTGGGCGGATTTGCAGGGTCTACTGTGGCATATGCTGTACGGTTTGGAATTGCAAGAGGCGTGTTTTCAAATGAAGCAGGCTTGGGCAGCGCACCCATAGCGCATGCTACTGCCAAGACAACACACAGTGTCAGACAGGGATTGATTGCCATGATGGGTCCATGCATTGATACCATTGTGGTCTGTTCCCTGACCGGCCTGGTGATTGTATTATTCTGTGTTCCTTGTGGTTATCGTCATAGGTACCAGTGTGGTGGACTTTCCAAAGGCGGCTACATATCTCGTAGATATCTGGCTGTTCTCGGATATTACTAATGCTTTGATGGCAATTCCGAACTTGATAGGGTTACTTCTGTTGAACAAGATAGTGGTGGGTCTGCTTAAGGATTATTTCAAGTCATAATAAGAGAAGTAATTTATTTGGCTTTCAATTATATCTAAGGAGGTATTAGTAGCTATTAACAAGAATAAATATGAACGATCCAGTAAAAGTAATAATCATGGGCGCTGCCGGACGGGATTTTCATAACTTCAAAGTCTACTTCAGGGCTAATCCGGCATACCGTGTCGTAGCATTTACCGCCACCCAGATACCAGATATAGAAGGCAGAACATACCCAGCAGAACTGGCAGGCGGCTTATACCAGGAAGGCATACCCATTTATCCGGAACTAGAACTGGTCAATCTGATAAAGGAACACGCGATTGATCGTGTCGTATTCGCGTACAGCGATGTGCCGTACCAGTATGTGATGTCAAAAGGAGCCGAAGTAAATGCCGCAGGTGCGGATTTTACCATGCTGGGTCCGCATGCTACCATGTTGCGAAGCTGCGTGCCTGTGATCTGCGTATGTGCAGTGCGTACTGGCAGTGGGAAGACCTCGGTAAGTAAAAAGCTCTGTCAGCTCTTAAGACTGCGCAACAAGAACGTGGTGGTAGTAAGACATCCTATGCCATACGGCAAGCTTACACAGCAGGTAGTACAGCGGTATTCATCCTATGAGGACCTGGGTAGTAAGGGGTGTACCATAGAGGAGCGGGAAGAGTATGAAACACATATTGATGCAGGCTGTACTGTATATGCTGGTGTGGACTATGAAAAGATCCTGCGTCAGGCAGAAACCGAAGCAGATGTTATAGTCTGGGACGGAGGTAATAATGATTTCTCGTTCTTTAAACCCGATCTGAATATAGTGGTTGCAGACCCGCACCGTGCTGGAGATGAATTGATGTACTACCCTAGTGAGATAAATTTAAGAATGGCAGATATTGTCGTGATCAATAAGCAGGATACAGCGGAATTGGAAAAGATCGAGCAGGTACGCCGCAATATAATGACGGTAAACCCGGACGCAAAGATCATTGATTCGGCATCTCCTATTACAGTAGAACATCCAGAGCTCATCAGGGGCCGGCGAGTGCTGGTGGTGGAGGACGGTCCCACAGTGACACACGGAGGCATGAAGTATGGTGCGGGGATCGTTGCTGCTAATAAGGCAGGAGCAAAAGAGATCATTGACCCAAGACCGTTTACAACTGGCACTATCTCTGAAACTTTCAGGCAGTATCCTGATATCGGTCCGCTGCTGCCTGCTATGGGGTACAGTGATGAGCAGATCCATGACCTGGAGCAGACAATCAACGCAGCCGATTGCGATGCGGTGGTTATTGGCACGCCTATTGACCTGACGTGTGTTATTAATATCAATAAACCTGCAACAAGGGTACGGTACGGTATTAAGGAGATCGGTGATGCCAATCTGGAACAGGTGATAGATGAGTTCTTAGAGCAGGAGAACGTATGAATGAGTCTGATAGTGGCGGCGCTTGGTGGCAATGCAATAATCAAAAAGGGAGAGCAGGGCACCTTCGCACAGCAGTTCCGCAACACCTATGAGTGTATGGGCTATATTGCGCATCTGATCAGAGCCGGGCACCAGGTGGTGTTGACTCATGGGAACGGACCCCAGGTGGGGTTTATCATGATCCAGGTAGAAGCAGCCGCGGGTAAGGTCCCGACTGCACCGTTACATGTGGATGTTGCGCAGTCACAGGGCAGTATGGGGTATATGATCGCCCAGAGCCTCATAAACCAGTTACAAGAGCATGATATTGATACCTGCGTGGCAGCAGTGATGACGCAGGTTCTTGTTAATCGTGATGACCCGGCCATGAAGCATCCGACCAAACCGGTAGGCGCATTTTATACCAGGAAACGGGCAGTTGAGCTAGAACGCCGCGGTCATGCCATCGTAGAGGACAGTGGACGCGGCTGGCGGCGTGTGGTAGCCTCGCCCAGACCTATCAGGATCATAGAGGCGGAAATCATTAAAGAGCTGGTACAAGCTGGGACAATCGTGGTGGCATGTGGCGGCGGCGGCATCCCGGTGGCAGAGGAGAATGGTGCGCTTAACGGTGTGGATGCGGTGATAGACAAAGACCTGGCTTCAAGCTTGCTGGCTGTCGAGATAAAGGCGGATGTGATCATGTTCCTGACAACCGTGGAACGGGTGGCACTGGACTATAATACGCCGCAGCAAGTAGAACTGGAACGGCTGAGCCTGGATGAAGCTAGGCAATACCTTCGTGAGGGGCAGTTTCCGCCCGGGAGTATGGGACCCAAGATAGAAGCGGCTGTGGAGTTCGTGGAGCGTGGCGGAGAGAGAGCAGTTGTATGCAGGCCCGAGTTTGTAGTTGAGGCACTTGCGGGGCGGGCAGGAACAGAGATAGAGTAAATTTTAGGGTAAAAATTACAAGTATAATATTTTGGTATCTATTCAGGGTTTTTAACTTTTTCTCTATTGACAAGACAAAGAAAAGATAGGCATCTAACTATAAGAACCGTTCAGAAAATATTTGAAAAGGCGTGTAAGAAAACAGGGGTAACCAAAGAAGTTACCGTTCATTCATTACGCCATAGTTTTGCAACGCACCTGTTGGAGAGTGGTGTAGATTTGAGGGATATTCAAGAACTACTGGGGCATAAAAGTTCTAAGACGACAGAAATATATACACGTGTTAGTAATAGGGATATAGGGAAGATAAAAAGTCCACTAGATAGTTTGTTTGAGAAAGAGAATGGAGGAGGTGTAAAAGGACGAGGGGGAGAAAAATCAAGAGGATATGAGTTTCATCCTGAGGGATATATATACGCAATATTGCAGATATAACACCAAAATGGGTGGCTATACAATACGGGTATAATGCCAAATTGGGGCGATATGCGAAGTATTGCTGATATACCATGTTATACGCAATAAACGCGCGCAAGAGTGCTCGCCATCAATGGCTCGCAATTTAAATAATATTTATAAATACATAGGTTTGTGATGA
>JAYEJE010000107.1:0-2140 GCA_034660415.1 Methanobacteriota archaeon
AAATCAACCTTCGCTATTAGATCACTACCCCAACCATACTTGGATAAGATATTTGCAATCTCGATATAACGCTGCAAATGCTTAAATTTGCGTGTTAATGGTCTAACTTTCTTTTTGCCTATTGTAAGTTTCATTTTCTTCCCTCACTGCCGTGGTCACCTCGCTTTCCGTCTCGGCGATGATAATTCTATTCATCGCATTTATATAATAAAAACCCACCTAAATTTGGGGCCGGAATTGACGGAAGACGAAAGGCTTGCGGATCTTTTGTTTTGGTAACGAGAGTGCGCCGCAAATAGCCGTATCTTTGATTTGTCTTCTACCGCTCATAGCGCAGCCGAAAACAGACGTGAAATAGATTCTTTTATCTTTACTCTGGTGGACCGCTCGCTGTATAGTTGTTTCGTAATTTCCGTACTCTGATTGATGTCATTCTCAAATGCGGTCTTCAGCACCGCGGCTATTTCTCGGTCGTAAATGAATGCGTTTGTCTCAAAGTTCAACCTGAAACTTCGTACGTCCCAGTTTGCAGTGCCGACAGAGCTTGCAAGTCCGTCCACAACAACGGTTTTGCTATGGATAAAACCATTGTCATAGGTATATGCACGGGCCCCAGCATCCAGAAGCTCGCCAATATTTGCATAACTTGCCCAGTATACAAGCGGATGATCCGGTTTGCAGGGTATCATAATCCGTACATCAACACCGGTAAGAGCGGCAATTTTCAGTGTTTCCATTACACTCTCGTCAAGCACAAAATAAGGTGATTGGATATATATAGTTTCCGTAGCAGAATTAATCAGTGCAATAAATCCTTTTTTTATCGGCTCCCACTGAGTATCCGGGCCACAGGAAACGATCTGCACGGCGGCACCGCCGGTAACTTCCTGTTCTTTTGGAAAATACTTGTTTCCCGCATCCAGAACTTCCTTTGCGGCAAAGCTCCAGTCCTGGAAAAACCGAATCTGTAGCATACCTACTGCGTGACCGTTAAGTTTCAGGTGCGTGTCGCGCCAATAACCCAGCGGCCCGTTGCCCAGATACTCATCGCCGATGTTGAATCCACCCACGAATCCGGTAGTTCCGTCAATGACTACAATTTTACGGTGATCTCTATAATTCTTCTTATAATTTACACGTATATTTAGTAGTGGGATCTTACGCTCAAAAAAGCCGGCTACCTGTCCGCCTGCGTCTGTGAGTTCTTTAAAGAAGTTCCGTGGTAGTCTCGCACAGCCTAAGCCATCATAGATCAAACGCACTTCTACGCCCTCTTTCGCCTTCGCAGCCAGTGCGGCAACGACTTTATGGCCAAGATCGTCATTCCTTATGATGTAGTACTCAAGGTGGATATGCTGTGTGGCGTTTTTTATCGCGCCCAGCAGTGCGTTGAACTTATCATTTCCATCGGTATACACATGGATCTGATTGTTCTCACTCAGTAGCGCCATATCATTGACAAGCAGCATGTGTGCAATGGCAAGGTATTTATCCAACTCGTCATCAGAAGGACCGGCTTTATATTCCTGTAACTCTTCCAACTGCTCTTTGAGTTGCGATTTAGCCCTTTTATCGAGTTCCGCTTTGACTTTGAACATTTTTTCGCGGTGGAACGTCTGTCCGAAGATCAAGTATAGAATAAAGCCTAATATCGGTATGAAAAATAACACTGCTAGCCACGCGAGGGTTGCCGATGGATTCTTTCGTTCAAAAAATATAAGGCTAATCGCGAAAAGGAGGTTTATCAGTAATATAGTCACTAATATACCTTCGGAAATCAGATGTTCTAACAACATTTTTCATATCATCTCTTGTTTCCCGTGTAACCTGACGTTATATAAACCTTTCTTCTTTCTCACTTGGGCCAGATATAAAGCGACTATATTTATTAGGTAGTATTGCCCTATGTATCCTATGTGCCATATCGGAGGAGGCATGAAGCAGCGGGCATCGGAAGAAGAGCGGAAAAGATGAATAAAATTAGTTTTTGGCACAAAAGCAGGATGAAAGTCCTAGGATAGTGCTTACCGCAGATGAGACAATGATGAGCAAGTATCGCTGGGGTATATTTGTGGGATTCTCTACCTGCATGCCACGGGGTATTATCCCGGACTGGTTTTTTTTTAGTGTGTGGTCTCCA
>JAYEJE010000108.1:0-2109 GCA_034660415.1 Methanobacteriota archaeon
GGGGTCTGGCCCCTGAACTTTTGGCTGGGAGGGTTGATAAGGGGGGTCTGACCACTGAACTTTTGGCTGGGAGGGTTGATAAGGGGGGTCTGGCCCCTTATTTGAGCACATCCAACAGTGCAACACGTTCTAACACCAGCATCTTCAACTTCTTCTCGCCCACCGCCTCTAGTTCAGCCTCAGTTATAGCAAAAAACTTCTTCAAGTTCTCCGTTTTAGCTTCACTATACGATTCCAGTTCCGCTATTGGCCACTCAACTAGCTCTATCTTACTCTTTATCGCTTCCGCAACAAGCTCTAAATCACGGTCCTCACTTGTAGCAACAATAACAAGGGCAACTCTATTCTCGCCTTTGGACACGCCCATTGCCAGCGCTCGTTCTATCTGCCTCTTACCTGCAGCATATAAAAGAATCTCCAGCCCCAAATCGCTTGTTATACTCGTTCCACTCGTCACAGCTCTTAGTGCCTTCTTCACCGCAGATAGTATATGCGCCTCGCCTGCTATCAGCTCGGCATCCATAGCCTGTATTGTCACGGCGTACTTATGCGCGAGGTCAGTTAACGAAGCGAGAAAGCCGTCTACATTTGTTATACTAACATTACCAGTAACTATTTTACAGTTCAATTTTTGCTTTTGGTTATGCATCGGATTTTAGTTAGTTATTATCTATGATCCTTTTTCATCTCTGTTATATTTAACAATTTGTATTTGTATAGATAGCAGAGGCGAAAAAAAACCACGAGATTGACACAAAGAGATGATATTAGACATAAAAAGAATATCAATTAGATTTACATCTTATATCCTACAGCTAGCGTCATATTTTCGCGTGAAAATCTGTGTAAATAATCTTGTGGTTAGCTAAACAAATACCACAATGAAATTCAAACTGGTCTCGGATTACAAGCCAAAAGGATCGCAACCGGAAGCAATAGAAAAGTTAGTCGCAGGTATAAAGAACGAATTTAACTATCAGACTCTGTTAGGTGTTACCGGCTCCGGGAAGACATTCACTATGGCTAATGTCATCTATCAGATCCAGAAGCCGACATTGGTTCTCGTGCACAACAAGACACTTGCAGCGCAGTTGTATAACGAGTTTAAGGAGTTCTTTCCGGAAAACCATGTTGAGTATTTCGTATCTTATTACGACTATTACCAGCCAGAGTCATACATACCACAGAAAGATCAGTACATCGAGAAGGATGCCCAGGTAAACCCAAAGATAGAGCAGATGCGGTTGGCGGCAACGGCATCATTATCGTCAAGAAGAGACGTAATCGTTGTTGCTTCTGTCTCTTGCATCTATAGTATCGGCGCGCCGGAAACATTCCGGACGATGGGCTTTGAGATCTCCGAAGGGCAAGAGCTACCGCGAACTGAACTCATAAGAAAACTTATCGATATACAATTCGATAGAAATGACACGGAGCTTATGCCCGGGCGGTTCCGGGTAAAGGGCGATACAATCGATTTCATTCCCGGCTATTACAATAATATAATCCGTGTAGAGCTGTTCGGTGACGATATAGATAAAATTAGCGAGATAGATAAAATCACGGGCAATAGACTAGAAAAGCTGAAATATTTCTTCGTATATCCAGCACGACATTTTGTTATTCCCGAGCATCAGACAATGAGAGCAATAGCAACGATAAAAGCGGAACTTGAGCGTAATCTACCGGAACTGGGTCTGATTGAAGCACATCGGCTGAAGCAGAGAACATTATATGACATCGAGATGATAGAAGAAACCGGATATTGCAAAGGGCTAGAGAATTATTCGTCACATTTCGATGGCCGGAAGAGGGGCGAGAAACCGTATTCGCTGCTCGATTACTTCGGTGATAATTTTATGATTATCATAGATGAAAGCCACCAGACATTACCGCAATTGCATGGTATGTATGAAGGAGATCACTCTAGGAAGAGGAATTTGATCGAATATGGGTTTAGACTGCAAACAGCATTTGATAATCGGCCATTGAAATTTGATGAGTTTGAAGTCTACATGAAGCGGAACAAAGTGATTTTTTTGTCCGCCACACCAGGAGAGTATGAAAGACGCGAGTCCGCACAGATAGTTGAGCAGATAATTCGACCGA
>JAYEJE010000109.1:0-11045 GCA_034660415.1 Methanobacteriota archaeon
GCGAGAGGGGAAGAGGCCATATAAATGGAAAATAACGGGAACTGGGCAGAAGAGCCTTGGCGACCTTGACTTGTGATTGGAATTCATTTTTATTTTTATTTTTATGTGCAAAGAAGGAATAATTAGAATTAGGTCGGGATAGCCAAGAGGTCTAAGGCGGTAGGTTGCTAACCTACTTCCCCTTACGGGGAGCGAGGGTTCGAATCCCTCTCCCGGCGTTTATGCTAAACTTACTTTCGTATCTATATGGAGGGATATTAAAGAGGGGTATATTAAACTCACCGATCCACGTGAAGCATGTTCTTCTTGTTATGGACGAAACAGATCTTCTTTCCACTAACTACGCGGATGCGAAAGCTACGGGAATGGAGAAGCTGCGGCATTTCATAAAGTGGTGTCATGGACTGGAGATAAAGGTTATAAGCGTTTATGTCGGCGTTATACGAGAAGGGATGGATAAGAACTTGTTGGAACAGGCATACATACAGCTAAGGGAAGAGATAACAAAGGCGTTGAGTAAAGAAAAAGCTTCGATTGCACTCTATGATGACTCTTTTGAACCTACGTATGCAAAAAAGATAGGAGAAGAGAAGGGCAATAACGGAAAAAAGATAAATATTTCTATCGGCTTTGGTGGGCGAAGCGAGTTAACGAAAGGTATAAAGGAGATTGTGGCGCGAGTACAGACAGGGGAACTAGAGCCCGAAGAGATAGACGAGAAACTGCTGGAATCACAATTGATATTCAAGTCAGAACCCGACCTCGTTATAAGGTCTGGTGCAACCCGTTTAGCGGATTTCCTAATATGGCAATCGGTGTATAGTGAATTTTATTTCACTGATGTTAATTGGTTAAAATTCAGGAAGATCGATTTATACCGTGCAGTTCGTGATTTCCAGTGGCGAGAACGCAGATATGGACGCTGAATTTTTCGCCTAACCTATTTATATAACCACAGTAATATTAGCATAAATCGTTGAAAGATGCAGAAGGAGAGAAGATAAATAAAGAATGAAAATGATTGTGTTGTCTGTGGTAGTGGGTATGATGCTGTTAACAGTAACAGTCGGAACAGTTGCAGGTGATGGATCTTTGATGAGTGCAATGGGCTGTAACTGCCCTCATAGTGGTCCAGCTATAGACTATTTGGACAGCCCGTTCAATGAGGACTATTCCTATCCAAGTTTTTTTATGGGTGCGGATGCGGAAAGGGAAAGTCATTCCAAGAGTGTCCGTTCTGATCGTTCGCATACCATTTTTGAAACTGATATCCCAATTCGTCCTACAAATAGTCAATATGAGAATCCTAGCTTCATTACCTACATAGACGAAGTTAAGAATGTTAGTGATGCAAATGTCGTGATTGTGGATGTCCGTGTACCGGCAAAATATGCGGTGGGGCACATACCGGGAGCGATAAATTTGCCCTGGGAGCTTTTCAGAGTAGATAACGGTGTTCTGACTTCTTTGGAAAATGTGACCGGGATTTTGGGGGAGTCTGGAATAAGCCCGGATAACCGAGTAATTGTGTATAGTGATACATGCCAGACCTGTGGCGGACTTTCTGCATCTTCTTACATCTTCTGGATGCTCGAATACATCGGGCACGAAAAAGTTTCGGTACTAGATGGCGGGTTTGAGGCATGGAATGTTACATATGGATGCACGAAGAACGTGACGACAAGATCGCCAGCCACATATTATAGCGCAAATGTAATGGAAGATAGATTTGCAGACACCGAGTGGGTTCAAAATAACCTTAATAATACACTGGTTCAGATGGCGGATGCAAGAACGACAGAAGACTACAATGCTGACCATATCGCAGGTGCAATCAACATAGAGTACGAAGAACTCTTTAGAGATGGATACCGGCTGAATGGCGCAGATGATCAGGAGTATCTTATATCGCCAGTCGTGATCAAGAGATTGGATGAGAGCAAGGACACAGTCGTCTATTGCTGGTCAGGAGCGAGATCGTCGTTCTTGTACTTTGCATTGCGGTTGATGGGCTATCAAGTGTGGAATTATGATGGGTCTTGGAACGTATGGTGTGAAACTAATGATGTGCTAACCATACCGATCTCAAATGTGAGTGTAGAACCGAGTTTTGCATATAAATGGAGTACAGTAAAGATATATGCAGAGGTTGAACTCCGGTCAGAAATGAAAAAAGAGTCAAAGGGGTCATTAATTATTCACGGCAATGGAAAAGTCCCTTATAACCCTGGTTCGTTCTGCGCAGGTTGTAGCGGTGTCTACGCTGTCCCGCTACCTACTACCGATGTCTCTTTTGTACGGGCATACATACATAAAGAAGACAATGTTGGGACGACGGTTGTTATGCACGATTATAATGGTGATGGGCGATACGAGGGCGAATGGCAGACATACGCCACAGAGGATGGGACATACTATATAGATATTGAAGCAACCGATGGAGAACTAACGAGAAAGAAAGGGAATGCTGCAACGGTTGAAGTGGCGATAGAGGCAGCAGGTCCTTAATTAATATCAAGTCTCTTCAGCAGCGACTCAACAGCTACTTTACGCTTCTCCTTATAATTGCCGCAGAACTCCGCCACTATATCTTTTTTCAAACATGCCAACAGATTGAATGCAAACATATATATGCGATTTTTGTAAAAAGTACTTGAAGGGAGATATTTAATTGTGTGAAAATCCCTGTAATAGATGGCACAGAGGTATGAAAGAGGCATTTAAGAAGATAAATGAGAGGGGGTATACAACCAAGGAGGGATGGAGAATTCTGCTTGAACTATGACACACAACTGTGCAAAAGGGTTGTCAATAATGGAGAGGATGTGCAAGTTCCTGATACATACAATGGAACCATCACAATATCGTTCGTTTTCTCCCCTCTGTGTAATCACGTGCAATCTCGTGCTATCTTACCTTAGCTTTACACCACCACGCCCTCCAAAATCTTCGCGAAATTCCTATCCGCATTCCGCTTCTTAAACTTTACCAGTTTCGCAATCTCTTTCTTATCCACTTCAGCGCGTATGAACTCAGCAGCATCCAGCAGCTTCTTACCTGCTTTTGATCGTACAATCACAGTAGAATACCCAGCAGGACTGCCAACCGAGCCGATAGCGATGTCGGCAAGTCTGGATGCGAAATCATCGCAGAACGCACAGCCTTCTCTTATCTCCGACTCCATCTCTCGCACATCGCATGAATAATCCTTGCCATCAGCCGTAACGATATATTTCCCTTTGCTTATCTGCGTCTTTTCCGCTTTATCGAGCTCAACGCCAAATGTCCGCTTCGTATACGCTTTTAAACCCAAGTAATCGAAACTCTCAAAACAGAACAAGCCTAATATGGTCAGCTCAACACCAGGATATTCACGTTCCAAATCCCACAGTTGCTGCAGCTTCCGCACCGCTCGGACTTCACATGGCTTTCCAACCACTGCAATTCGTCTCTTACCTGCTTTCAGCGCTGCCTCTAGCTTAGACATCATAGGCACACGCAGATATTTCGTGCCGCTCGCACTCAATATCCCTGCTACATCATCAACTACCACATACTCCGCATTATAACCCGTCGCTCGCTGCACCACAAGTGCAGCATCAAAGATATTGTTCTCAATACCTGCAATGAGGAGTGCGGTAACCATTCCACCGTCTTGACCGCCCGTAGCAGCCTTACCGGCAATAATATCATTATAAACGCCCAGTTCTTCATCTCGTTCGCCCACCAGGTATCTATCCTCTAGTTCCGCTATATCCTCTGCCGTAGTCGGATATATATTCTTCTCCCGCTTTATCGCTTCCGTGGGACATACAAGAGCGCACGAACCACAACCGATACAATCGTCAGATAGCTCCTTGTACGGTGTACCCACTTCGCGCTCTACACCACGACTTATAACATTGATCGCCGAGACACCAACTAACGCCTCACAAACTCGTGTGCACAATCCACAAAGAATACATCGTTTGTCTTCCAATACGAATCGCGGCTTTACAACGCCATATTCCCGTGCCATGCTTTGTATCCGCCCTTCTTCCGGACATCGTGCCAGCAACAGTTCCAGGAGCATCTTCCTTATCGCTATAATATCCGACGATTTAGTGCTCACGACCAGTCCATCCTCAGCGGGATAATTACAAGCAGTGACAACCTTCTTCCGGCCTCGTTCCTCTATCTCCACTGAGCATAACCTGCAAGCACCAAGAGGTTCTAACGCGGGATGATAACATAACGTAGGGATGTCAATGCCAATGCTTCGCGCAGCCTCTAATATCGTCTGCCCCTCATCGACCTCTACCGCCCTACCATCAATTTCCATTTTCATTGCTCGTCCCTCCCTCCTTTGCCCTTTGCCCCTCTCTTTTCTCCCTTCTCCCCTCTGCCCTCTCCCTTCCCCGCTCTATCACCCTCTCCACTTCTGGAATAGGGGATGGAACCGGCTCCCCCGAAATCTTCATCACTGCACCCACCTTAGACGGACAAACGTCATAGCAAATACCGCACTTTATGCATTTTGTCTGATCTATCACGTGTATCACTCGCTTATCGCCTTCTATCGCACCTTTGGGACAATTCTTCATGCATAGCCGGCATGCAGTGCACTTATCGGGCTCTATATAATAAGAGATCAGATCTTTACATACCAGTGCCGGGCATCTCCTCTCCTTTATATGCGCTTCATATTCGTCACTGAAATACCGTATGGTGCTTAAAACAGGATTAGCGGCTGTTTTTCCCAAAGCACATAGCGATGCGCTCTTCATCACATCCGCTATATCTTTAAGCAGTTCTATATCTCCCTCTCGGCCTTTGCCGGCAACTATGCCATTCAGTATCTCACGCATACGCTTTAAGCCCTCACGACAGGGCACGCATTTGCCACACGATTCATTACAGAGGAAATCCACGAAGTACCGTGCTATATCCACGATACACGTGTCCTCGTCCATAACGATCATACCGCCAGAGCCCATCATCGAACCCAACTTCGTAAGTGCATCGAAATCAACAGGTGTGTCGAGATACTGTTCGGGAATCACTCCGCCTGATGGTCCTCCGGTTTGGACAGCTTTGAAATTCTTCCCTCCTCGTATCCCACCACCTATCTTATATATTATCTCCCTCAGTGTGGTGCCCATGGGTACTTCCACTAAGCCGGTATTGTTCACCTTGCCCACAAGCGAGAAGATCTTTGTCCCCTTGCTGCCTTCCGTTCCAATCGAGTTAAACCAATCGGCACCTTTTCTTATTATCAGTGGCACCGTTGCATAAGTCTCAACATTATTCAAACTGCTCGGCTTGTCCCAAATGCCACTGTCAGAGGTATGGACATATTTAGGTCTTGGTTCGCCTACCTTCCCTTCTATCGCATTCATTAACGCACTGGACTCGCCGGATACAAAAGCGCCCGCACCTCTGTGCACCTTTACGTCAAACTCGAATCCTGAGCCCAAAATGTCTTTTCCCAGGAAACCGTATTCCCGCGCCTGTTCGAGAGCAATCGCAAGATTCTTCACCGCTAGTGGATACTCCTGACGCACGTAAACGAAACCCTGCTGAGAGCCTATGGCGTATGCCGCGATTGCTAAGCCCTCAAGAACCCTGTGTGGATTCCCTTCCATAATTGATCGGTCCATATATGCACCGGGATCGCCTTCATCGCAGTTGACGATTGCATATTTGGGTGTGCCCGCGGCATTTCGCGTAGACTCCCATTTCCTACCTGCGGGAAAGCCACCACCACCACGACCACGTAAATTTGCGCTATTTACTTCTTCCAATACCTCTTCAGGCGTCATATCGTGCAATACCTTGGCTAACGCCTGGTATCCACCAAGAGCGATGTAATCATTAACATTTGCCGGATCAACCCATAAGTTACCGCTAAAAACAACACGAGTTTGGTATTTGTAGAATGGGATCTCCTGCTCATGGACAATTCGTTCTCCCGTGCTAGGGTCGTAGTAAAGCAACCGCTCAATAATTTCATTCTCCTTTATGGTCTTGGCGATAATTTCCGGTACATCTTCGGGCGTTACATTGAGGTAACATAGTTCTCCTGGATAAATCACTATTATTGGGCCTCGCTCACAAAATCCGTGACAGCCTGTCCTACGGACGCCCACATCTTCTGTTAAACCTTGTTTCTCCAACTCAGCCTGAATTGCAGCAGCGACCGCATCGCTGCCCGTGGCATGGCATGCCGTTCCTGAACATATTGTGATATAGGGCTTACTCAAGTCCCGTTTTGAGGTAATATTGGTTCTCAGTGCCTTCAATTCCGCTTTTGAGTTTATTCTTGGCATTTCTTCCTCCTACCTACCTACTCATACGTTTCTAAAATCCCTTCTACCATTGCTGGCGTAATCTTGCCGTGATAAATACCATCTACCACTATTACAGGTCCCATTGCACAACAACCAAGGCAATTTACTCGCTTCAAAGTAAACCGCATGTCAGGCGTTGTCTCCCCACCTTTTATCTTTAAATTCCCCTCTATTCGGTCCAGAATCTTCGGCGCACCTCGTACCTGGCAGGCAGTGCCAAGACAAACCTGTACTATATGCCGACCTACCGGCTCCAAGCTCATCGCTTCATAAAAACTCGCTATTCGGTATATCTGGCTTTTCGGAATCTGCATCCGCTCGCTTATTTGCGCTATCGCTTCCTTCGAGATCCAGTTGAATTCGCTCTGGATGTCCAACAGCAACTGAATTAAAACGCCTTCTTCGCCTTTATAGCGCTCTATCATTTCATCCACTCTTTTCAGGTCTATTTCTACCATTTTCCCTCCTCACCTCTCATCCGCTGCTCTTTTTAGCCCTATGGGCGTCAGCAATTTCTCTTCCATAAAGCTTCAAAGGCTTAATTGCCATCTCATCTGCTCCAAGCGACAAAATCAAATAATCATCCGGCAAATTAGAAATCTCAAAATCCATCCTTTCTTCCACCTCTCGCTGTATAATCTCCACTCCACCTAAAGAAGCTGAGCATTATCATTACCGATGGACTTATTTTGTAGATGAGCTTATAAATGTTGCGATTTTTTCCGGCTCTTTTGACATAATAATCTTAAATAAATAAATTATACCTTTGGGATAAAGAAGTAATTCAAAGATGGAACACGAACAAGAGATAGAGCAATTGAATTCACATGCATGTGCATACTCGTCCAAATTAAATGTCACGTTAAACGAACTAAAACGCGTTATTGTCGGTCAGGAACTAGTATTGAGTAAATTACTGATCTGCCTTATCGCTGATGGGCATGTTCTTCTTGAAGGTGTGCCCGGCCTGGCAAAGACATTAATGGTAAAGACGTTATCAGATACTGTATCAGCGCAATTCTGCCGTATTCAATTCACCCCGGATCTGCTTCCTGCGGACATTACCGGAACGAAGATCTATGACCACCGAACAGCGAGCTTTAGCACGCAAAAAGGTCCCATCTTCAATAATTTCATTCTCGCCGACGAGATAAACCGGGCACCACCAAAGGTGCAATCAGCTTTGCTGGAAGCCATGCAGGAGCGGCAGGTGAGCATACAGGGTGAAACGTTCATGCTAGATCGCCCGTTCCTGGTTCTGGCAACGCAAAACCCGATAGAGACCGAGGGCACATACAAACTACCGGAAGCTCAAGTTGATAGATTCTCGTTTAAGCTGCTGGTTGACTACCCGAATAAGGACGAGGAGAAGGCAATAATCCAGCGTAATACGCAGGGTATTGTGCTAGCACCCGGTAAAGTCCTTACTGCTGGGGATATAATCGAAATGCAACAGTTTAATCAAAAGATTTATGCCGATGAGAAGATAGAAGGGTATGTTACAGAACTCGTTGATGCAACGAGGTATCCTGAGAATTATACGCTGGGGAGGGATATTAATGGTCTAATCGAGTACGGAGCTTCGCCAAGAGCGTCTATATGGGCTATTCTTACCGGGAAAGCGCACGCATTATTAAATGGCCGTGGCTATGTTATCCCTGAAGATATTAAAGCGGTCGTGCATGATGTGCTCAGGCATCGTATAATTCTGACCTATGAAGCCGATGCAGAGGGCATTAGTTCTGACCACATTATTGATATGCTTGTTGCGAATATCAAGGCGCCGTGAGCGAATTAGTGAGTTTGTGAGTTAGCAAGAAAATAAATTATTGACAGAGATTAACACAAACCTTTTTGCAAGCAAAAAGCTTTACCAAAAAATGCGGTGAAAAGATTAATGCCGTTAAAAATAGCCCAGCGAGTCCAACAAAGGAAAAAAAATGGATCCGTGTAAATCCGTGTAAATCCGCGTCCTAAATTAAATTTATAGGGAGAAGTTATACTGTATACACAACAATGAAAGCAGAACCAAAAGCGCTAACGGCATCCGAGAACAAGGTTTTGCGCGCTATCGCGGACGAAAAGAAGGTGTGCGACCCGATCCGACTATCGGAAGAAACAGGCATAAATGTCGATGCCGTGATGCAAACGGCATTCATGCTCGCTCAGGACGGGTTATGCGAGATAAAAGAGACGCGCGAGGATTATTATCGGCTAACCGAAGAGGGGAAGACGTACGTCGAGCAAGGCTTGCCGGAAAAGAGAGCGCTTGTGTTCTTGATTGACAAGGGACGTGCAACAGTTGACGAACTCCAATCCTTTTTCGATGATGATAAGGAATCGAAAATAGCGATAAATTGGCTGTTGCGGAACAAATGGACGAAAATCGATAAAATCGGCGACGAACGGCTATTAACGCCTATAATAACACTGGAAGCGTTGTCGTCTGACGTTAACGAAGAGATATTGCGAATTGTTAATGCTGGTGAAACCGAGAGGAAAGACTTGGCAGAAGCGGTCACAAAAGAATTCGGCGCAGCGGCAATAAACGAATCCTTGTCGCTATTGAGTTCGCGGAATTTGTTAGAGTCCTACTCACGTGTAAATAGGGTAATAGCGATAACAGAAGCGGGCAAAGATACTTTAACGCAGCTTACTCAAAAACATATTGAAATTTTTTCGGCAGATGGAGGTCACGGTATCGACCAAGTTGTAAACCTCGTTAAGGAGATAACGCAGCTCACACCTGAGCTCATAAGAACTGGCTCATGGCGAGCTCGGAAATTCAAGACATATGATGTGAATCTACCCTCAAAAGCCGTTTACCCTGCGAAGATACATCCATATCAGCGTATTTTAGACAGCATGAGACGGATTTTCACTGAGATGGGGTTCGTAGAGATAAAAGGCGAACTTGCTCAGAGCGCGTTTTGGAATTTCGATGCGTTATTTGTGCCGCAGGACCATCCAGCGCGAGAGATGCAGGATACTTTCTATCTAGCGAGAAGAAAGCCGATAGACGCACCCGAAGAATTGATAGAGAATGTGAAGCAGATGCACGAGCATGGTGGCTCGTTAAATTCCACCGGCTGGGGTGGCAACTGGAAAAGCGAGTTAGGTAAGGAGATATTGCTGAGAACGCACACCACTGCTGTTACGTTGAAGTATCTGGCATCGCATCCCAAGCCGCCGGTTAAGGTCTTCTGCATTGACCGAGTTTATCGTCGTGAGACTATTGATCCAACGCACATACCGGAATTCGACCAGTTGGAGGGCATTGTCATGGACAAGGGCGTAACATTCAGCCACTTGCTTGGCTATCTCGCAACATTCTACAGGAAGATGGGGTTCCCCTCTATACGGTTCCGGCCGGGTTATTTCCCTTATACCGAGCCGTCAGTAGAGGTGGAGGTCTATATGCCCGAGCGAGGCTGGATCGAACTGGGTGGTGCGGGTATATTCCGAGAGGAGGTAACGAATCCCATAGGTGTGCAATATCCGGTCTTAGCATGGGGGCTTGGGATTGGTCGATTAGCTATGCTTAGTTTGGGGCTGACCGATATACGTGATTTGTATCGATCCGATTTCGACTGGTTGAGGAATGCTAGGATCCTTCGGTGATGCGTGATGGGTGACTGGAGACGGGAGATCAGTTTGACTTGCATCTTCACAACTTATAGTGAAAGTTGAGAGAGATCAAAGGAACATGTTTTTTTTGAAAAAAAAGTTTGCTGCGTAAGCCTTTTCCGGTAACGTCTCTAAATTTTCTTTAGAAAAAGGGTTTTTAGACATCCAAAACCACCCGCGCTCTCCATTCCTCATTCTTCTTTATCTCCATCATGTTATATGTAACAGCTTTTATTATTATGCCTGATACATGCGTTGAAGGATCGTATTTACCGCCTTTGCAATTACCGCATATACTAAAATTGGTTTCGTTCACGGCAATATCAAATTTGTTCATGACCAGTGATTCCGAGTCAAACAAAAAAATCAGCTCGTCCAGCCAATCAAACATCAAGCTATAGAGGTCTTCGGAGTTTATCTCTATTTCTCGCTCCTCCACCTCTTCTATTTCGTCTACATCGGTCATGAGGCTGTACATAGCGATAGCGGCATTAGCAAAAAGCTCCTCTAACGAGTCGCCATACACCTCAAATCCAACATCCGAGGGATGCTCGATATATTTTATTTTCTCTTTTCGGTTCATTTAGGGCATCCGTTCCATTATCGCTCTGACATAATCGTCCGCGTTTAGATCAAGGGTTTTGAACTCTGCGAATTTGCTCAATACATGCTCTTCTATCTTCCTGAGTCCCTCCTCATGCCG
Source organism: Methanobacteriota archaeon (assembly GCA_034660415.1). Taxonomy (GTDB): domain Archaea; phylum Halobacteriota; class Syntropharchaeia; order Alkanophagales; family Methanospirareceae; genus Methanophaga. The sequence goes on from JAYEJE010000109.1 coordinate 10,660, forward strand.
CGCCTCCATCCGTAGAATTATCACAGGGGACGTGTTCGAGTGACGTACAAGCGCCCATCCGTCCTCCTTCACAAACTCCACCTTCACACCGTCTATATCATTACCTCTTTCGTCGGTCCTTCGTTTATATAGCTCGGGGTTAGTTGCAGCAAGCTCACGATAATAGTCCTCCACGGCATCGCAAACACGCCCTTTCTCTTCATCGCTCACTACAGGGATCCGTATCTCCGGCGTGTTCACGTATCGCTTCAAGAAGTCATCAAGCAGTACATCCACCACCTTCACGTCGCTTTTAGTCTCTGATTCCTTGGCGGTAAGCAGTAAAAGCTCGGAAAATGCGAATACCGCATCGTCTGCACGATTATTCTTCGCGAAATACACATGGC
>JAYEJE010000110.1:0-2097 GCA_034660415.1 Methanobacteriota archaeon
GCTATTAAACCAATACCCCTATTTAGCACCATTTTATTTTGCCCGCCCTTCTTCTCCTATCTATTATACTAATGACACTTACAATATACCAACAGCTATATAAAAACCCTTAAGGTCTTTCATTCTATTATATAAAAAATAACTTCTACCAAAATATAAATTTAATTTAGGACGCAGATTCACACGGATTTACACGGATTTATTTACGTTTTGCCTCGTTGTGCTTTTCATCTGTGTCAATCTGCGTTAATCTGTGTCGATAAATAATCTATTTTCTCGTGGAAATCTGTGTAATCTTGTGGTTATAAAAATGCGCTATGGCAGAACGAGTTCCTCAAAGGAGAACTCCTTTGAGACTGCAAACTTGCCCACAAACGAATCCCTTTGCTTTATATCCTTCTTGCATGGCTTCCGCCATACCGCTGTTGTCCCCCATGCGCCTTCAAAATCGCACATTACGTCATAGTTAAGTGACTGGATATGATTAACAGCCGAAGTTGTTTTGATGGTAACTGTCTCCTGCTTCTGCAGCTCTTTTGCTTCGTAACTCTCCAATACCTCTGCACCCATACCACCACGGAATGCGGAGACCTCATACTTTGAGAAGCCTACGATCAAATCACCGCTGAATGAGATCTGCTCTGAGAGACAATAGTCGGTATCATTTGGATCTGTTATGTTCACACCCCCGTTTACTCTGACTACCGATTCACGTGCAAAACTACCATTGGGACCCGTATCGCCACTAATCCAACGTCTAATATTCAATGCAAGCTCCTCGACCACAATCTTATCCCTTATCTTGAACGCGCCAACGCCTTCTACTGTCGCTATCCCTGTGTATGTTTCCCCTTCCACAGGCTTTGGTATTGGTTGTACCGCTACCGCAGACCCTACCAGGAATAGTGCTAATATCACTATGGCGATTCCAAAACTCTTCATCTCTTCTAATGTAGTTTTATCTTCCACTGTATATAAGCTTTTTGCTTTTACTTTTTTGATTTTAATGCCCACCCCGAAAAACAACAAGAAAGCGGTTGAAAAGCTCGATAAAGGAGAAGAAGGAGAGGTATTTGCATGGGCGCCTCAGTTGAAACATTGGTTGCGAGACCCTGACTATATCTTCTGGCTCGGAACGGTCGGTACATGCCGACGCTTTTGAGATATGCGGAAAATGCTTCAAAAATCCGAAAAATATTTATAGCAGTTCCATCAAATAATTAATGGTCAAGAACAAAGTGGATATAGAAGGAAAAGAGGGAGAACTGAAAAGATAGGGGTGAAATAATGAGTGTCACAATCACGGGAAAAAAGATAGTCTTAGAGCTTCCGAGGGAAGAATTCGAAGCCATAGAGCCGAAAGTTATTGAGAGGGAAGTTTTAAATGACTTGAGAAGGTTAAAAGCAGTAAAGGAGTTCTCTTTGGGCAAAGTTTCAGAAAGAGAACTAATTAGAATACTTGGACCAGAAAGAGCATTGAATATAATAGAAGCAAAGAAAATAACTGAGGAAAGCATAAAGAGGGCGATAGAGGAGTATAAAGCGAGTCTATGATACAACCGCTCTGCTTTCAATATCTTTGATCAAAAAGCAGGATTTACTCAGAAAAACAGATATGGCTGTTTTTGTGCCATTTTCTGTGGTGGAAGAACTTGAAGATATCAGTAAATATAGAGATGAACTTGGAAATGCAGCCAAAGAGGTTATTGTGTTTAGTGCAATCGAGAGTGTGGAGTTAAAGAATGAGTATAAGTCTTTAGCTGATAGGATTGCAAGATTTCCAAGAGTAGATAAGGGAGAAGCGGAGGCTTTAGCATTATCTTATCAACTAAACGCTAAAGAATTGGTTATTGATGATATAGATGCTATTGGTAGCTTGGCCGGCATATCTAAAGTTATCGGAGTTGAAATTGTACCATCCTCGTATATTCTCATTAGAGCTTATTTAAATGGCATTTTGGATTATGAAGAGACAAAGAGTCTTTTAAAAGAGTTAGCTGTAAAAAGAGGATGGGAACAAAGCGTTTTGTATGAGACTGCCATTATAATGCTGGAAGAAGCTAAAAAAATTAAGTCGTAGACATGGGAAAAAATATT
>JAYEJE010000111.1:0-2091 GCA_034660415.1 Methanobacteriota archaeon
CGTTAGTTACACTTAAATATCATTATAAATAAATAAATAAATTTTTCCGATTTTATCCTTCTTCCGCCCGCTTCCGCTTCCATGTTTCCAGTGCCGCCACATGTGTCTTCGGTTACGCATTTATGGCCCACCAAAAGATTATAGGACCGGTTCATAGAAAAGATATAAATTTTATAGTAAGGATATTACTTACTATTGAGGAGGTGCCAATTTGGATGAAAAGAGTGGCGATTATAGCGAAAGGAAGAGTGCAAAAAGTAGGGTATCGGGAGGAGGTGGAAGAGATAGCTCGTAAGCTGAAAATAACGGGCTTTGTAGAGAATGTTAAACCTTATGATGTTAGAATAGTAGCAGAGGGCGAAGATGAGTCGATAGACCTGTTTATCAAGAGGATAAAGATAAATATGTTCCCGATAGATGTAGAAAGCGTAGAGCTTAATTTTGATGATTTCAAAGACGAATTCGAATACTTCGAGATAAATAGGGGCGAGTGGGGCGAGGAAATAGCAGAACGTCTAGATACCGCGGGGAAATTGCTTTATAAGTCCGTAGAACTAGATGAAAGGACTTTAAAAGTAGCAGAGAGGTCTGCCGAACTCGGTGAAGAATCGGTAGAGATAGGGAAAAAGATGCTGGGGAAGCAAGATATGATGCTGGGGAAGCAAGATATGATGCTGGGAAAGCAGGATGAGACCATTGATGCGATAGTGGGAGTATCGGAAAAGATAGACCGAAGTAAAGAAGAAATTGTAACGGAAATAAGCTCTTTACGTTATGAGATGACTTGAGGTCGTACATGGAAGAGAAGTTTACAAGGATCGAACATGATGTAGAAGCGATATTTTAAGGTAAAAATCGGGATGCTATAGGTTGCTTTTTTGATTTGGCTATGCAAATACAACTTTAATAATAAAAGTATCATAAAGGTATGGGGGCTGTTTTTCAGCGATGAAAAGGCGAGTAATAATAAAGGGGAATGTTGTTCAAGATATAGGATTCCGATTATTTTTGTACGAGCATGCGGAAGCGTTGGACATTACCGAATTTCAGGCACGGAACATAGAAAGAGCAGTGGATGTTCTCGTAGGTGGTGCGGAAGCAGAAGTAGCTAAATTCGTGGAGTTCGTAGAACACGAGAGACCTGAACGGGCAGACATGGAAGATATAGAACTAGAAGAGTATGAAGGCAAGATTAAGCCAATAGAGCGATTTGCACAGAGTTTTATGCTCGCTCAGATGGGTAAGTTCGTGAACATCGGTATGGAAATGCTTGCTACGGAAAAGGCGATAAAGAATGACACGGGTCAGATGCTGGAGAAACAGGATTCGTTGCTGGGGAAACAGGATTCGTTGCTGGAAAAGCAGGATGAAACATTAAGTGAAATGAAAGGCTTAAGAGAGGATTTGAAGTCGTATATGGAAGAGCGATTTGAACGTATAGAGCACGAAATAGTGGCGATAAAAGCGAAAATAGGCGTGTTTTGAACGGGGACTCGTAATTGCTCAAAATCATGTGGAGTTCGAACAATTAATTGCTAAAACTTGAGGTGATTGATTGAAAATGACTACATGCGTAGCGGAAGGGGATACTATTGCTGGTGATGTTCTTGTCGTTTCCCATAGCCATTTTTCCAACAGCTAAAAGAGACAATGCTGCTCGCTTTGTTGCCTCTTTAAGGACATGTTTTGCGGTATATTTTCCAATTTTTTCTAGATATAGCACATAAACAGGTTTAATATCGAGATTTAGAAGTAGGTTTTTATATTTATGTCCGTTATGCTAGATATAGGAGGTGAAAAAAATGAAACAAAAAGAAGAAAAAGGAGAAAATATTTTAGCGACTAAACCAATACTAAAGAAGGGGTTTTTAGTTGTTGCTTTGGTGACCGCGATTTTGCTGGTCGCTGCTTTTGTAGCTCCGCTCAACGCAGTTCTACCACCGCAATATCAAAAAGGCACTATCGCAGTGTACTCAGCACCATCCGGTGCAACGATTGGGTTAGAGACCGAGGACGGGCCGTTTGTTGGTCCGATTGTAACAACTCCCCACACCTTTACTGATTTTGAGCCAGGCAGGTATACAATTACAC
>JAYEJE010000112.1:0-2080 GCA_034660415.1 Methanobacteriota archaeon
ACTGAGTGCTTCCCTCGTGAGGGAGTATCTGGAGATTATCAGAACATACTATCCGGAATGCATGCATTTAAATAGCGAGGAGGTAAATAGTAATGGTAAAGGTAACTAGGTGTCATATGATACTATTGATATTTGTGAGTTCCCTTACCTGTACTCATCATTGCAGCCGGATCTTTCCATATAAAATAACTTACGAAGTCTTTAGGTAACTAACCTATCATCCCTTGCCCTTTCAGCACCGCCTTCAACTTCTCCTCGTTTGATGCACTCAATGCGCCTAACGGGAGCCGAACGTGCCCGACAGGCAGCAGCCCCATCATCTCCGCCGCTTTCTTTACTGGTATCGGATTCGTCTCCAAGAACATGGACTCAAACAAAGGATATAACCGTAGATTAATCTTTTTCGCCTTCTCTATCTCACCGTTCAACATCGCATCTACCATCTCACTCATCGGCTTCGGTGCGATATTCGCCGCCACGGAAATCACACCCTTACCTCCCAGGCTCATTATGGGCAGCGTAAGGAAATCGTCACCTGCAACAACCGTGAAGCCTAGATCCTGTTCCGCGGCCAACATTATAATCGTGCCTATCTGTTTCAAATCGCCAGAAGCTTCCTTCACGCCTTTTAGATTCTCTACTTCTGCCGCGAGCTCCACCATTGTTTCTGCATTTACATTTTGGCCCGTTCTCGAAGGTATATTATACGCAATCAAGGGTATATCCACAGCATCACCAACCAACTTAAAATGTTCCTTCAGCCCTTTCACATTCGGCTTGTTATAATAAGGCGTAATCACGAGGCAAGCGTCAGCGCCCACATCCTCTGCATATTTCGTTAGTACTATCGCCTCCTTTGTGTTATTCGAGCCGGACCCTGCTATCACAGGTACCGTCGAGCAGTCCACTACCACATCTACCACACGCTTATGCTCATCATGAGAAAGTGTCGCTGATTCACCGGTCGTACCACACGGTACTATCCCGGCTACACCGCCCTCTATCGCGTATTCCACAAGCCGCCTTAAACCGTCCTCATCCACTTCGTCATCCTTTGTGAACGGCGTTATAAGCGCTGGATACACACCTTCTATATTCACCGTTTCGACTCTCGCCTCTTCTTGTGTGTTATGTATCCTGCTATTCTATTCTGTACCCCTTTGCCCTTTATGTTTGTATTCTCCTTCACTATCTTCTTATTCATGTCAAAGTCATCAGAGACGTCCGGGACGTCCCTCAGTAATTGTTTCCCTAATCTCTTTACATATGTAGGTTTAACTGCGCCCACTGTTAATCCCCCTCACCTTTTTCACTTCCTTCACTTAGATCCTCTATCTCTTCTCCTTTATCTCTCACATCGCTCACACCGATCATCAGAAATACCGCACCAACTAAGAGCACAATGATTGGAATAGCACCTAATATGACCCACTTTAACCCTACTCTAAAGAGATCTGTCTGCGGCATAACTAATATACCTATTCCCACTATTACTAATACCACCCCTGCCAATATCTCTCCAAATCCTTTCATTTTTTCATTCACACCTCCTCCCTATTTCCTCATAATGAATTCGGCAATTTCCGGCTTATACCGCCATTCCTCTGGTAAGACCTTCTCCCTTCGGTAATACTTCACAAGCCGTCTTATCTTCGATTCGGTTAAGTGCAACGATCTTTTATTATGCACATCTTTCTTATTCACCTCTACATGCTTTCGTATCCGAAGCGCTTTCCGCATCAAATTCAGTAGGTCTTCCGGTATCTCACCCGCGATATTCTTGCCCTTTAGTATCGCCGTTATTTTCTCCCCTGTAACCAGTACAACACTCGGCACACCGTAGCGATCCCTTAGTACTGTTCCTATTTCACTTGTTGTAACCCCTCGCTCATATAGCTCAACTACCTTTCTCTCTACTTCTTCTGCGGTCATCTCTACCCATTCGGGCACTGTTTCCATAAGCCTGAAGCTAAACGGCCTCTTCGAGCCAGATCTTCCACGCCTCCTTGCATATATTCTTGCCATTATCTTCGTTCACCTAAAGCCTTCTATTCTATTTGCCTTTGCCTGATTATCTTAT
>JAYEJE010000113.1:0-2077 GCA_034660415.1 Methanobacteriota archaeon
GTACCTCAATGTAACGAAGGAGATAACGGACTTTTTGGGGGAAATTGGCATGAAAGAGTTACTTAAAGAGGAAACACGTCTCGCAAATGGTCTAAAAATGTAGGTGGCATATTTTTTCTAAACAGGTAGAAAAGCTATCAAACATTCCGTATGAAGAACTTAAGCACCTATACAGGTTGCAGTCATATATAGGCGGGCCTTTTATGCAAGATGCAGTTGATGCTCAAGCTGTTTATGTTTCCTTAAAATTTTTTTCCTTCTTCTCAAAAATCATAGAACGCAACCCTCCTAAATTTTTGAATCATAGATTTAGCTTAGAAGAAACATACAAAAATGAGGATAAAGCGAATCTTGAAGATAACTATTTTGATAAAATGCTTATAGATCCTCCTTATGGGAAAGAAACAGCACAAGAAGGATTTGGCCCTGAGCAGGGACTTATTATAGCGAAAAAAAGGGTTAAAGGAAGCATCCCGTATATTAAGACACGGAGGGAAAGCAGTTTTGACTCTTCCATCATACAAGTGGACAGAATTCAAGGAAATGCAGTGGAGAGAAAAAGTTTTATGTTTTTCAAAAGATTCTGGATTCATTCAGATTGATAGAGACCACCCAGAAGGGCGGGCATTGGTATTATTACAAAAGCAATGAGAATCAGATATAGAATAACCAAATTTAAACGAAGCTGCCAAGCAAAACAGTCGGCTAACACGGTGTTTGTGGGAAGCTACGCTTCCCCAAATCCGCCTTCGGCAGACTTCACAAACACCGATACCGTTAACAGAAATTACCCTTCACCTAATTAGTTAATAAATATATAACTCGGTTGAAATATACAAAGAGCGAAAAATATGAGTAATATCAAATCAAAAGCAAAGGCTAAGGTCTACACAAGATATCCATTATTTAATGTTCTAATCTATAACGGCACCACGATTTTACATTTTCTGCTAGGCGGAATCGGAATTATCCTTGGCTACAACTCTTGGATAGGCTACTTGTTCGGCTTTGTGGTCTTTCCCAAAACGGCGTGCGTTTAGTGAAATAGACAATCCTTTAACTGAAGATCGGCAACTTCTGCTAACAGCGGATAAAAAGGCAATCAAAGACGTCCAACTTGGCGAAAACGAGGATTTTCTCACGGGCAAAAATGTTGAACAATTGATTCGTGGTGTGTTTTTAGTGAATTTTTGGCCGTTGATTGTGGCTACGAAATATTCCAAAATGGATGAAACGGACGAAGATTGCAATTCTCGTTCGTGGAACAACCTACTCTTTAGGGGATGTTTTTCATGTAGTCAATTTATAATTTGAATTCCTGTATTGCTCTCGATTAAATCCTTCTTTTTTATAAAATGCGAATCAAAAGTCACTATATATTTAATTTTGCCATCTTTTTTCAACTCTTTTGCATAAGCAACATGTAGAGTATCTCTTGACGGTAGCATTATCGTAGGGGCTAATCTAATAGCCTCGAAATAAATATCAAACACCTTAACATTAAACTCTGCAAGCCTTTTGATCTTAACATTATCAGGGAATATAATTGGAGCAAGTTTACGAATGGCATATTTCACGATCGTTTTCACTTTAATCTCTTGAGTGGTGGCTCTTTCGAAATCAAATGGATAGCTAAAATCTTCTATTTCCCTTGATATAACACAACTGAGTTCTAAAACTACAAAACTTGAAATGTAGCAAACCTCTTCCGTTTCATCTATTAGCTCTTTCGCTCTTTCATGTCTTTCCCTAACATCAAAAGCATAATCCAGGACCGCATTTGTGTCTACATAATACATAGGCTCACTCCCATCCTTCTCTCACTGCTTTGACGGAATCGAATTCTTCGCTTACCTTTGGACCGACACCCGATTTTAGCATTATCTCCACCATGTAATCCACAAGGTCGTCATCGCTGAGATTATCTTCTCCTGTCCAATCAACACGCAGAGTTATTTCAGGATACTTTGGACCGATTTCATCTAAAAGTTTAAGCCAGCTTTCAAAAGCCTCCTTCGCATTTTGCCTCAAACTAACTCTAACAATATTCCCAAAGTCGGCATCGTAACCATGCGTG
>JAYEJE010000114.1:0-2074 GCA_034660415.1 Methanobacteriota archaeon
TTGGTTATCAATCGTCTTACGGGATATGCTTCGAGATCTTTTCCCTCATAAGTTTTCAACATTAACTTGATGCGTTCCTCACCAATATTTGATTGAATCCACTTTCTTTCATCCTTCTTGGGTAGGATCACTGGCATTCTCTTTTTTTTGTTATTAACCTTCTTTATAAAGGGATTCGCATCAATGCTTATTACGGAATAAGTTCGTAACTTCTTTTTATTTTTACTATCGCTCCACTCATCCCATATGCCAGCTACAGCAAATGCATCGTTATCCTTCATCTTTATGTAATATGGATAGGTTTTTCCATTAACCTCTCTCCACTCAAAGTAACCGTCCATCACTATTAGGCACCTTCTTTTTCTTATGGGAACTCTAAAAGAGGACTTTTCAAATATGGTATCGGATCTCGCATTCACTGTTTTTATCCTGATATCCCTTGCTTGCTCTTCATCTCCTACCCAAGGGGGTATAAGACCCCAGTTAAAAAATGAAAACCCATCAGGTTCTTCATTAGTGATCACTGGCATTGACGGATTATCATAAGCAGATACATGATAGACTCTTTCAAAATCCTGTTCGAATTTAGCTTCAAATCTTCTTTCCAGAAAACCTAAATTTTTATTTAGTGAATAGTTGGTACCCATATGACCCTCCTCCTACCGCTAAATTTTTGTCTTAAACCTTTTAAAGCCACAAAATTGCCCATGCAATGTTATTTAGATCAGAAACCTCGGATAATTATTCAACAAAGCATCTCATATCTCAATTACTTTTCCTGCACCCCCTTCTATATATTGTTCAGGATAAAGTTTTTTAATTTCTGCTTTGTGTTGAGTACAGTGAGTAGCACAAATTAAATCTAAATCTTCTAAGGCTTCAGGTTGAGTTCCGTGTAAACCTCCAATAATACCATAGACTTTACCAAATTGAAAGGCTGTTTTCAGGATGTTTTCCATTCTTGGATGAGAACAGCCGACAACAACTACAATGCCTTTCTGAGTTTTCACACAAAGGGACTGCTCTATGCCTTCCAACTCCCCGGTCGAATAAATTCCTTCATAAAGTTTGGTAGGACCTTCTATTGGAACAACTTCTTTTGCATTCTTAACTCCTCGAAAAGAAGGAGGAACCCAAACTTTAACTTGGTTATTTTCCGAAAGAAAAGCTAATAAGCCTCCTGTATGGTCAAAGTGAGAGTGGGAGATAAAAACTTCGTCAATAGACTTAGGATCTATTCCCAATTTTTTCATATTGGAAAGCAAAATTTCTCCATTTCCTCCAGTATCAAATAAAATTTTAGGGATATTCTCCACTTCTACTAAAGCAGAAAATCCCCAATCAGCCTGGAGGCCTTCTTTATACACCGTATTATCAAAAATAATAGTAACTTTCATTTACTTACACCTTTTAATAATTGTGAATTAAAGCTTATAAAGTTTGTAGTAACTCATCTTTTCATATAGAACTGTGAATTTATTTTAGCCATATTATTCAGGCCAAACACACTTGTGACAGTGGATAATTCGTAGAGCATATATTGCCACTTATATCACATTTTAAGACATCAGATTTTTAGATTGATCTAAATCTACTTTGCAATTCAAGGCTTTAACTCCAATTATTTCCTTTTTAAATTTGCTTTGTCTTTCTCTCAACAGGTAACGTGAATAATAGCAGCTACTCTTTTAGTTTTAGAAATCTCATTAAATTTATCTCCTATTTCTGGAGTATCCGCTTCTATTATTTCTATTCCCCTTTCCTCTAAAAGCGCTTTACTGTCATCACTTAAACTAGCCATCCCAGAAGTACCTTTTCCGATTACTACAACTTCAGGATTTTCCTTTAATACATGCTCCATTATTTGATGGTTTTTAGTATGTTTCCAAAGCATTCTTTTACCGTGGGATGTGCATAAGGAGCAAGGGTTATTTAAAGTTGTGCATTAGGATTCCAGTATGGGAAAGCCAAAGAAAAGAGTTTCTCCGAGGATCGCCAACCAGGTAAATCGGGACTTCGAAAGGCTTATCCTCCTATCCATAATCGGTGCACTGTATAAATAAGCGGAAGCCGT
>JAYEJE010000115.1:0-2070 GCA_034660415.1 Methanobacteriota archaeon
AAGAAACTGATCTCAAAGGCGTAGCCCGAAGTAGAGACAGTAAGAAAATCATTTAAACCTTTGGAAAGTGAGGTGGTGACCAGAGTCACCCTCTCACTTTTATTTTTATTTATCTTCGTTGACAAGTTCAAGAAGATTCTTGGATACATGTCTCCTACATGTGTTAATATTATGTACTTGTACATTTAGAGATTTTAATCAGCCAAGGTAAGAAAAAATAGAAAAGTTTTTATATGTTCTCAATAATAAAATCATGTGGGGGGTAACATTAGTGAGCAAAAAAAGAAGTAAGATATGAAAAATGGGGACAAAAAGCGAGAAAATAGCGATGAAGAAAGGGCTGCTAAGCCTTTTTGGACGGGACAGCAGTAAACGTGAAAAAAGAGGAGGTATGATATAGAAATGAATGATTTAAAAGGAAAATCTGGGAAAGCGCCGATGATAGGCGCTACACATTGGGTAAATAAGAAATTAGGAGGTGATAGATAAAAAATGAAAATTGGAAGAAGGACAGCAATAGGAGTAACCCTGATAGTTCTGTTAGGTTTGTCTTCTTGGGGTCTCACTGGAGCGTTGGAGGAACAAAAATACATTGACTTAGGGAAGGCTGAATATAATAGGGGGAATTACGACGGTGCGCTATATCTTTTCAACAAGGCGATAGCGTTAAACCCAGACAATGAATACCTATATAACGATCGTGGATTATGCTATGTAGTGCTAGGAGACATAGATAACGCAATTTCCGATTTCTCTAAAGCCATTGAATTAAAATCTGATTTTTTAGAGGCATATTACAATCGTGGACTTGCTTATTTCGGTGGGGGCAAGTGGAGACGTGCCCTAGACAACGAGGAGGGTAACAAAGCGATTGCGGATTTCACCAAGGTAATAGAGTTAGACCCAGAGTATGTAGAAGCGTACAACAACAGGGGGCTTGTCTACTCTGAGTACATTCACTATTACTACAAGCCCTTTGACTCCGAGATTATCGATAAATATAACAATGCACTAGCGGATTTTGACAAGGTACTTGAATTAGACCCAACGTATATGCTGGCTCACGCGGGGAAAGGGAACCTTTACTATAGATATGGCGACTTTGATAACGGAACCGCAGAATTTGATAAGGCACTAGAATCAGAAGAACTGATCATACAGGAAGTGAGCCTTAAAGGTTTAGCTGCGGTATACTACAGCAGAGGAAGAAACTATGGTGGGGGCCATCACATGGTGTACGAAGATTTGAGAGGGACCTTAGATTACGAAAAGGCAATAGAGTTAGACCCAACTCTTATGACCGCACTTGGTCATGTAACTGGTAGCTATCAGCGCCTTGGCGAATGGAATAAACTAATTGAAAACTGTGATTACATGCTTGACCTGAAGAAAGACGACCCTGCATGGCTTACCAAATCACATGGGGGCTACACCAAATACGAGGCCAAGGGATTAGCTTACTACAATCTGGGACAGTACGACGAGGCAATTACCAACTATAACAGGGTGATAGAATTAAAACCGACCGTAGGTGCATATAGAGGCGTGGGAATTGTATACTCGGAAATTGGAGCGAGTGAAAATGCAACGGAGGCATTTGATAAGGCATTTGAGATGGACACCAACATAATAGAAGAGGGAACCTACACCTGGGGAATGTACAGTAAATACTATAGTCGAGGGCTAACCTATTATGCAATGCAGGACTACGATAAAGCAATTTCTGATTTCGACAAAGCCATAGAATTAAAATCAGATTATGCAGAAGCATATACTGATTTGGGTAAAGCATACTTGGGAATTGGAGACAAGGCAAAGGCAAACGAGGCATTCGAAACAGCAATAAGTTTATTTGAGGAACAGGGAAACTCATACGCAGCAGAGCAGGTAAAGGAACTATTAGGGCTTATGACTGCTGAATCGATACCAATGAATATTGGGGGAAGCGCCACAGTTTCAGAGGAGGTGTATAGCGTCTAATGTCCGCGCTTGTAGGGGTAGATAGGACATTTAGGATAGAGTAAAAAAGGAGGTAAAAAGAAAAAAATGTGCGTACCTGTAGCCGTAACC
>JAYEJE010000116.1:0-2059 GCA_034660415.1 Methanobacteriota archaeon
CAGAGCAACAACCCCCTTATGGTCACGCAGAGCAGAAGCGGCATTTGTTGCTAATTCCTGTGAGCCGATACCACCGGTAACAACCGGGATTTCATGCAGGAAGTATTTGCTTTCCGAATCTTCAGGCACTATCTGCTCGCCTGGCTTACAGAGCATGGACATCACCACTGCATATTTCGAATGCCCGTGTAAAATAGCAAGAGCAGAGGTTTTCCTATAAATCGCGCGATGGACGTTTACTTCGGTCGAGGCAATTACATCAAGTTCATCAGGCGTAGAAGGGTCTATTGGAACAGTAACAATCTGTCCTTCAAGCTCATCGAGCATACTGCCCGTTGTGCTTATGAGCATCTGGTCACCCACTCGCTTGCTTACATTCCCGAAATGAGAATGTGCAAGCCCGGCCCCCACTATCTTCTTCCCGTATTTTATTAATTCTTGCATTCTTTATTGTTGCTTATAGGGTATAATATGTCTTTGTTAAAGCTAAAAATTTCTTCCTAAGAAAAGGTTTATTCTAGTATATTCAACACCGCAGCAATGTTATCAAAGATAAAATCAGGTTTTTCCTTCTCCAGTTCCACCTTTGAGTGCATACCAGTAGTTACGCCAATAGTTTTTACTCCTGCCCTTTTACCCTGGATTATATCCTGCGGTGTATCACCACAATAGATAGTTTGAAGCGGTGTGGAATTGAGTATTTCGATCGCTTTAAGTAACGGTTCCGGGTCGGGTCTTGTTCTTTCTGTATCCTCAGCGGTGAGCAAGAGATTACAAGGGAACTGAAAAGACCGAATCGACTCTTCTGCTGATACTTTATCCTTTGTCGTTACGATCCCTATTTTTATCCCTTTTTCTCTTAGTAATTCAAGTGTCATTTTCGCTTTCGGAATTTCTTCTATCATATTTTTAAATTCACTTCTCATAAGGCGGAGAAAGACTGAATCGAACTCATCTGGCTCTATAACAGGGTATAAAATCTTGAAAGAGAGCTGACTTGGCAGATGGATTATCGCCTTTATCTCTTTATCCGTTGGGATTCTCAAGCCAGTTATTCTTGCTGCTTCCTTAACCGCACTCAAAATCGCTTTTGACGAATCAATTAAAGTGCCATCCATATCAAAAAGACCCGTTTCAAATTTCATTCTTCTTTCACTAAACCTAATCTCCTTTTTATTGTGTGATGTATAATAATATTTCTTTGGTAAAGTTTTTAAAACTTTTTGAAAGAAAGGGGTTTTATCGATTTTATCCATGCTTAATCCTGCGAATATCTATTGCTTGTATAACTATAAAGGGCTTGGCACATTTCATTTAACGTTTCCTGCATATACGAAGTTTCGGCGTAGTCAAAATTTGGGCGAACGAAGTGAGCCGTATATGCTGTGTTAGGCGACTATTTTGCTTGAAGGTCATCTTTCATATACGATTATACGGTTTATTATGTTTCTTTTTGCTAGTTTTTTGATGATAGTCTTCTATACTTTCTTCAGGTCCCCATTTACCAAAAGTTGGTTCTGGTTCAACATATTTTCTCATAAAGAAAACAGGACCTTTGTGAAATTCTGCTGCATATGTTACAGAAAAATATTTCTTATCAATATTTCCAATAGTTTTATATTTTGCTATTAAACGGTGATTCTCTCCATCTATTACATCTTCTCTCCAAGTAAAAATTACTGCATCCAATCCACTGCTTTTCCTTGTCCTGTCTAGATCTTTCAAGATCTTAGGTGGGGCATAATCAGCTGTTGTTATGTCAATAATTAATAGTCTTTCATCCAGCGAAATACCCAATTTTTCAATATATTCCGGCTTAAATTTCTTTGCCTTCTCACTAATTTTTCTGTTTATTTTCTCAATTGTAAGACTACTCTGTGTATATCTGTTTGATGAACATTCCACTCCAGCTACATTATCCTGCTTACTGTCTTTATAGAATACAAAATCTATCTGCTTTCCTTCTTTAGTATGCTCTTCCACAAAGTCAATTTGCCAATTCGAGAGAGAACACCTTGAAGCCATATCTATTTCGAAGATAGTGCCATAAAAGTTACTT
>JAYEJE010000117.1:0-10865 GCA_034660415.1 Methanobacteriota archaeon
GACAGGACTAGTTGATCCGGTAGTATACATAAGACCAATAGCAGGTCAGATAGCTGATTTGAAAACTGAGATTAAAGCCACAATAACTCGCGGTGACCGGGTCCTTGTAACAACAATTACAAAGAAGCTTGCTGAGGAATTAACGGAATATCTGGCGGAATGCGGGATAAAGACGCGATATCTGCATTCTGATATTGAGACGCTTGAACGTACAGAGATAATCCGTGAATTGCGATTAGGTAAGTTCGATGTTCTTGTTGGTATAAATCTCTTGCGGGAAGGACTTGATATACCGGAGGTTGGGTTTATCGGAATACTTGATGCAGATAAGGAAAGTTACCTGCGTGATGCCAAAAGCTTGATACAGACGATAGGCCGTGCAGCACGGAATGTCAATTCAACCGTAGTGCTATATGCAGATAGACATACGAAATCGATAAAGCAGGCAGTAAAAGAAACGGAAAGGCGGAGAAGGATTCAAATAGCGTATAACAACGAGCATGAAATCAGTCCTAGAACTATTATTAAAGCGATAAAAGAGAAAGAGCTCGAAGTAAAAGACGCAAAGCATATCCCTAAAACGGATATACCGAATTTAATCGTTGAGCTCGAAGTGGAGATGAGTGCAGCGGCTGATAAACTCGATTTCGAACGCGCTATCGGATTACGGGAGAAGATGAATGTGCTGAAGAAGAGAGTGGAATAAAGAACCACGAGATTTTACATGAATAACACAACACTTAGATTTTTCTTTTTGTAAAAAAGAAAATTTAGCCTGTGCTAAAAGAAAAAACCGTTATAGTGGAAATTTTCTCTGAGTTGAAACTTTCGCAGTTAAATGTAAAAACACTTGTTTTGATTTTAGAGCTTTTGTGTAATCTCGTGCTCTGCTAAACGTTCAATTACGCGCCAGAATAATCTTCGATACATATTTCGCTAATGCAACAATCGCCAATATAGGTGGTGCACCAGGAGTAGCAGGCAGCACAAACGCACCTGCAACAGACGCACCTTCTGAGAGAATGACCGCATCTCTGTTCGTTATTCCCTTCTCCACTGTCTCATTTACTTCTCCTACCGCTTCATCTTTTATCTTTACCATTGGCCCAAGGATGTCGTCAGGTGAAACGTTTAGCCCACGCTCTTCCATTCTTCTCCGCATCCTCAAATTCATTGCTTAAATCAATTCCGAACACACTCAACTCTTTCTCCAAAGCTCTTACTCCGTTTCCTGCTGACTGACACTGTGGTAGTGCCAGCCAGACATCTGGTTCTGAGAATCGTAACTTCGGAACCAACGTTCGCATAGCATAAAAAGCTTCTTTTTCCGCTATCTTAAGTCCCTTTTCTATAAGCGTCACATCAATGCCCCCGCCCGATAGTTCTTTCGCTACTGTGGATCCGCCTGCACCAGAACCCACAATTATTGCTTTCATAATAACTAATTAGTATTTGTATGGCCACTTTTATAAGCAGAAGATCTTGTGTAATCTCGTGGTTTTTTATTTTTATATGTAACAAGAACTAAAGAAATAAGTGGAAATGAAGTGGTCTTATAAAATTGGTAGTATTCATGGAATACCGATAAAGCTGCATGTGACATTCCTGATAATACTATTGGTTTTTATCTGGATATTTGCAGTTCAGGAATTCAATATATATGGCATAATTATCGGTTTTGGAGGCATGGATATTCCGACATGGCTCAAATACACCTTTGGCGCCATTGCTTCGGTCATTTTCTTCTCGACCGTACTCTATCACGAGCTCAGTCACTCGCTGGTGGCGAAAAGCTATGGCATAAAAATACGGAGCATAACACTATTTGTACTCGGTGGCGTGGCACAGATGGAGGAGATTCCCCGGGACCCACGAATGGAGGCGAAAATAGCGGCTGCTGGACCCGCTTTCAGCCTGAGTATCGGTATTCTATCCTATGCCATCTACTACCTCTTCGGTCCGGTAAGTCCAACGGGATCCGGAGAGACGATCACGAATGCTGCACTCATAGTAGTGGGTATAATCGCATTTTACAACATAATATTAGGACTCTTCAATCTGATACCGGCATTTCCCATGGATGGTGGCCGGGTATTACGCGCTTTTTTTGCTATGCGTATGCCGTATATAGAAGCGACCAAGAAGGCTGTTGCAGTGAGTAAGAGCGTCTTATTTGCTATGGGTATTGTCGGACTTTTCGTGAGTCCCGTGCTACTGATCATAGCCATATACCTCTACTTTGCTGCTTCTGAGGAAGAGAAGGCAACGGTTATTTCGGTCACCTTAGAGGGCGTTAAGGTTCGGGACGTTATGAGTAGTGTCCCGAATGTAGTTCACGTGCCTCCCGACTGGACAGTCAATCAGTTAGTGGATCAGATGTTTAGGACCAAACACATGGGCTACCCGGTACAAGAGAGCCAGACATCCTCGGTGCTTGGGGTAGTAACATTCGCAGACGTTCGACGGATACCTGCTTCGGAGCGAGATACCACCAGAGTCGAAGACGTCATGAATCGAGAGCTAATCTCAATCGGATCTGATGCAGATGCCTTTGATGCTCTTAAATTGATGTCCAGCCGTAACGTAGGTCGCTTGATCGTCATGGATGCTGAACAGATAGTAGGTATTGTCTCCAGGACCGACCTCATGAGAGCTATCCAGTTCCGAGGTGCCTGATCTTTTGTAAGTGACCACAAGATCAGACAGAACACCAGATATTGAGCATTTAAAGGCCGGGGCTGGGAGTCGAACCCAGGTCTTGGGATCCACAGTCCCAAGGGATAGCCTCTACCACACCCCGGCATTTTCAGGTTTATTAAACAGTATTAAACATTACATATTAATATCTTTGCCTTAAATTTATTTATGGGATACAATTTCCGGAGTTGAGAAAGTGGAAAAAATAGGTGACGTAGTATTAACCGGACCTGTTATAGTAGGTGTAATGAGAAGGTTGTCCGTTCGTGATGCAGATGAAAGTGGCGCGGACATAATCGAATTGAGACTGGACCTCTTGGAAAAGGAAGATAAGAGCATAGCGAAGGTGAAAGGATTCGTAGCACAGCTAAAACAGCCGGTGATAGTAACGAACAGGCGAAAAGAGGAGGGTGGCTCTTTCGCGGGCACAGAAGCCCAGCGGATTGGGATTCTGAACGAGATTCTCGAAACGGGTATGGTAAATGCAGTAGACATTGAATTCTATTCGCCCGAAGCGAGTAAAAGAGTAATAGTAGAGAAGGCGAAAAGCCCACATATACCTGTAATTTTCTCTTTCCACGATTTCTATGGTATGCCAAGCCGTTCTGACATATTAAATATCATTGCGGGCATGTATGAAGAAGGCGGAAGTATAGCCAAGATCGCAGTGACGCCGAATACATTAAGCGATGCCTTACTTCTGCTCAACCTGACGCATGAGCTCGCAACCGAAGGAAAGGTGGTAGTTACAATTGGGATGGGCGCCATAGGGCGGCATCTGCGTGTGATTGCACCATTATACGGATCTGTATTGACTTACGGGTTCATAGAGGGAGAGGGTGTAGCACCGGGTCAATTTAGTGTAAATGCGCTAAGACGCATGCTAAAAGAATTAGAGCTCAACAAATCCTCTTCATGAGTGAGTTCAGAGATTCTATGCACTTCATCCCCCGTAATCCTAATACCCTGCCTATTCTTTCCCTATACCTGTTCTCTACCTTTACACCCACACGCTCCAGCCGTGATGTCAATTTTTTATTGATCTTCTGCCCTGTTCTGTCATAGTCGGTTAGTATAGTAACGCTCTTATACCGAAGCGACAGATAATCTACGAATTCGGTATGAGACCTTCTGGCGCACGTCACAATCTCCTTCGTAATGCCCATCTCTTCTAATGCTCTTTTATCGCGAATGCCTTCAACGACAATAATATCTACAAAATCGTCCATCTCTTCTATTATGCACTCTAACTCGGTATACGTTTCGTAGTCCAGCTTAACTCTATCTGAATAGTCCATATGCCTAGTGTTCCTAATCGAGAAATGTTATTTCTATACCCGCAATCTTCAAATATTCCAGACCTTCCTTATCGCTATAATCACCCGTTATTACTACCTTTATTATTCCAGCATTTATTATTAGCTTGGCGCATATCTTACATGGGTATGCGTTTACGTATAGCGTAGCACTTTCTGCATCTCTACCCGCCTGTAATAGTGCATTTTGCTCGGCGTGCACGCCTACGCACTCTTCGTGTCTTTCTCCCGATGCGATATTCAATTTATCGCGTCGGCAGCCGACATCGAGACAGTGCGGAAATCCTTTTGGTGCACCGTTATATCCTGTTGATACTATAACGTTATTTTTAACCACTAAGGCACCTATTTGCCGCCTCAAGCATGTTGAACGCGTTGCCACATCGTTTACAATTTTCATCCAGTATTCGTCCCACGGGATTCTCTGCGTCTTCATGCCTTTTGCTAATCTCTCAATATGGTATCACCTTAAAATTTAGGTTATTTAAAGCACTTGTCATATCTTTAATTGATATATGAAAAAATATCCCGTATCAGAGACAAACAACAAGGAAACCGTAGATATGCTCAGGGATATGTACGACGAAGCCTTAACCGCTGCCGATTTAAAGGCTATATGCAAGAGTCGTAGCTTTTACTCTGATGAAGTCTCTTCCACCCCTCTCTTCGAATCAGTTTTCCTCACAGAGAAAGGATTGGAATCGGCGTTCGGATCATTAACGCGGGATGAAATAGCTCTATTACACGTCCTGAATTTTATAAATAAAGCAGTGGATGTCACATTCTTCGAGTACTTCTATGGTGATCGGGACTCAGATAAAACGCTTTACCAATCTTTTGCCACGCGATACTCGGACATCTTCAAAAAAGTGCGGGTTTCGTTGGTTCGTAAAGGTATTCTACTCTTTGCAGAAAGCGCTAATACTTGGGGCAGGACCACAAAACTGGAACGGTGGCAATTTCGGTTCCCTGAAGAGTTCTATCCGTTTCTACCTTCGCCTTTCACGTCACCGGCGATAATAGATGCTCGTAGTGGTGTCCGTAACGACATATTCAGACGCAAGATCAAACAGGTCGTGACTGGAACACGAATACCCGATGAAAGTACCGGCTATGTACTCAGACTTTCACACGGTAAACTCCAGATAAAGGGACATGAATACCGTATGAAATATCTGAAAAAGTGGCAGCTAGAATCATGGCAGGCATCGGCACTGCTGGAAACGAAAACCAAAAAGGGGGGTGTTCATCCTCTTCAATTGGTCATCTATGCGTTATCTCAACTGAATCAGAACGAGTGGATTCTACCGGAGGACCTCTCTATATTCTGGAACATCCTCTATCCCGAGGGGAAAGCTCCGGACAATCGTAACATCTGCGAGACCGGCTGGAACTGGGGCTACCTCTTGAAACAAGAACTCAAGGGGCAATCTTACTACCGGCTGGCAGGGACGTTGGATACGCGAGAGCCCGAGAGCTACTTGAGAGTAACTGGGAATCAACCTGTGATATTGGACCTCGAAACCATCCCGTACGAAAATTTGGACCTATTGGTTCAGATCTCGAAGATGGCTGTTCTGGATTCGCAACTGCAAATTAGCCCTGACCTGATCGCTATTGGTAATGCACAATCGAACATTCGCAATCACCCTCTAACCCTATGGCTAAGTAATAACTCTTTGCTCTTTCGAGAAGTCATTGAAAAAGTGGATAAGAGATGGGGTAAGCTGGTCATCCACGAGAACCTGATGGTTGCCCGGATAATGGATCTCAGCCTGGTGGTAAAACTACAGCGATCTTTTCCGGACCAGATCAAACCAATTACGAAGAACGTCATTGCATTTCCTCGTGATTCCCTCCCGGCAATCCAGAAATTAGTGGCGGGGGCGGGCTATGTAATCAAAACAGTAAAGGACGTAAATTATGACGGGAAAAGCAATCGGGAATAAAAACAATCGCTTTGCACTTGCTGCTGATGTAAAGGCGTTGGACGTAGTCTCAAATAGCCGTGAACTTCGTAGAGACATCCATGTCTTTGTAAACTATATTCGGGAACGGGATGTGAAACGGACACACAGGAGCAACGAGCTCCCCAAATCCGATATTAAGCGATTGGCAAGATTAAGTGGTGATCCGGAAACCCTGGAGGAGGTGCAAGCCACAGGTACCTCGCCATGGCTAGATTTCATTGATCGGTTAGCACTGACACTTGGTTTTGTCCGTTATGATACCGAAGGTGAATATAGGGGGTATTCCAGCACATCTGTCTCTTATCCAGACAATTACATAAGATTCCGGGAACAAACCTACGAACAGTTTTTAAGCTATTCTACGATCGAGCAGGAGGAATGCATATTAAATGCCCTAATAAAAAGATACGACGACAGGGACAATGAGTTCTTTTCGAATACCTGCTCTCTCAGTGTCCTTGATCGCTTCGACACGTTCGGATGCGCAACAGGGGTGGTACCCGCGATAAGATTCGACAAAGCAAGAAAGTGTCTTCTGGATCTGCTTAAAGAATGCAAGAGCGGTGTCTGGTACAGCACTGCATCGTTCATCCAATACCTGAAGAAAGAACATCCTTTTTTTCTCATCCCGCAAAATGTCGAAGTCAAGGACCGCTGGTGGAAGGGTGAAAGATATTGTAATTTTTATGAGCGAGGAGAACGGTGGGGTCGAGGCAAAACGGTCCCCGATAAAGCGCCGGACGCATTTGAACGCGTAGAGGGCCGTTTTGTGGAGCGATTCTTGGAGAATATCCCGCTCTCTATGCGCTATCTGGACGTAGCGTATGACAAGGCATATGAGCGAAGAGAGAAATATCAGTCGCGATATAAGCGGGATAGTTATATGGTTATTCGAGGGAAGGAGAATCAAGCTTCAAAGACTAAGAAGCAAATATACCCTTCGATTAATCAACTCAAGGCGTTCCGGGTAAATGATCGCTTTCTGCGTGTTATGAATAGAGAGATCCGAAAGCCAAAGGTTACGGTCCTGCCTAATTTTGAGATTCATATGGATTCGGATATTTACCCTGTTACTGAGATGGCCCAACTTACGCCGTTTGCAGATGTAATTGCAGATGATGTTGCGATCGTGCTGAAATTGAATAAGACTAAAGTTGCCGCACAGATAGCCGAGCATGAGGAATTGAATGTAATCGCACTATTGGATGAACTCGCGGATAAAAAACTGCCACCGAATATCCTTACTCATCTTGAAGATTGGACCGCCCACGCGGAAATGTTCACTCTTTTCGATGGGTTTGGACTCCTTGTGTGTGATGAACAACTTGTACTCCCTGATGGATTTACCGTCGAGGACATAACGCCCAATATTAAAATAGTGCGTTCCCCAGCTAAATTATTCGCCCAATTGGAAAGCTCGGAACTTGTGCCTGTACTGGTACAGCACTCGGATTCTTCTGTCCGAGAGCCCGAAAAAGGAGTCAGAAGCGTTTTCAGGGATACCTCGCCGGACACAAAGCGGCAAAAAAAGGCGGTTAACATCAAGAAAAAAAAAGCGGTCACGCTCTACTTTCCGTCTAAGACGCTACTGAAGAGATTCACTAAAGAACTAAAGAAAGCAAAGTTGCCTTTTGGGTTGAATGAACTCACAAACTCTATTACCCTCTCAGAGAGCAGGGAACCGCAATTGGAAGCGGTCTTTAAAGCTATGGGAACTGAATATAGTATTAACATCGAAGATGTGGGATGAGGTCGAGATACTTCAGAAGTTATAAAATTGACGATAAGAAAAACAAAAAGCATCAATAGTTTCGGCAAATGTTTAACGGGTTTAGGTAGTTCAATAAATGCTATTATGTCGCTTACAGTCACTTACAAATTGCCATTGCCGATAATCGCGAGCTGGCGCGGTATTTATAAAGAGAAGATAGCGGCACAGGAGCCAGTAGGTAAAGCAATGCCCAAAGTTTTGGATGCTTTAGATGCTAAAATATACGATAATCGAAGAGCCAACGGCAATAGGATTGATAGAAGATGTCACTCTGGACGCTTTCGCGAAGATATGACCTGAAGTATAAAAACGAATTTAGGGGGCCGGAGATGAGAGGATAGTGCTCGATGGTGAGGGTAGCCTACAGATGAGCAACATTTTGCCGATAGTAGCGGAGAAGAAGCCTGTGAACTTTACTATTGTTTGTCTTGACAATGGCACGAGGGGCAGTACCGGAGACCAACTTGCATCTTATGCAGATATGGATCTGATGGCAATGGGTGCAGGCGTAGAAAATATAGTAGTGGTTCATAGAACGGAAGAGCTGCGGTACGCATTGGAACGGTTATACGATGATTTCGGGCCGCGATTCCTACATGTCATGGTGAAACCAGGCAATGTCCCTGCGGTTCCGAACATAAAATTGACACCAGAGCAAATAAAGGGGAGATTTATGAAGGCTATGAGTGGTAAATTTTGTTGTATATAAAGTATAACTTCCTTCTCTTTAAGACACAGATTTACACTGATTTACGCAGATTTATTTTTGTTTAACCGTGTTGATTCTTATCATCTGTGTTAATCTGCGTTAATCTGTGTCCATAATTTATTTTTTCTTGAGGATTTAGAGTTTAGTGCTTAGAATTTATACCCCTTAGATATTGCTGCAATTACCCCGTATCTTATGGTACTTATAGGATCATCTCTTATCCATATTTTGCGGGATATTATACAAAAAGGCAATTTAATGCACAAAATAGAAAAATTTATATATACCTATTATAAAGAGAATATTTAATGTATAAAAAAATGCTTTATAGTATAGGCTGGAAAAAGTTAGGGGGTGATTAGCGTGGAAAAGAGATTTATCGCAGGAGTAACAATTATAGCAGTAATTGCAGCGATCTTTGTAGGTTGCATAGAAGAAAAGGCCCCGGCAAAAATGACTACGCTTACTATCGGCTATCAACCAAGCACACATCAAATCGCAGCGATGTTAGCAGACGATAAGGGCTGGTGGGAAGAGGAGCTGGCGCAATTTGGTATAGAAAACGTTGTAATGAAGGAATTCCCTTCCGGACCTCCAGAGATGCATGCAATGCTTGCTGGAGACCTTGACGTTGCTTATGTGGGCGTTGCACCACCTATTGCCGCTCTGTACGAAGGTTTAGATGCAAAGATAGTTGCTGGCGTTCAGACCCAGGGGTCTGCACTGGTTATCCGTCCGGAGCTTGTAGATGAATACGAAGGCCCTGCCTCTTTAAAAGGCAAGACGATTGCAACGTTCCCTCCTGGTTCGATTCAGCATACTGTCCTTTCAAAGTGGCTTTTAGATAACGGAATAGATCCAGAAGGGGATGTAGTTATAAAAGGAATGGGACCGAGCGATGCTGCTACCGCTATCGGAGCTAAGAGAGTAGACGCCGTCTTCCTCCCCAGTCCATCACCGACAATAATCGAGGTGGAAGGCAGTGGAGTGATTGTTGAATGGTCCGGTTCAATATGGCCAGACCATGCATGCTGTTGCGTGGTTGCAAGTGGCGAGATGATAAGAGAACACCCCAAGATGCTTGAGCAGATAATAAAAACGCATATACGTGCTACCGACTATGAAATCGCGCATCCGGACGAAGCAGCCGAGATTTATGCACAGTGGCAGGGAGCAGATGTATCAACGATAAAGCGGTCTATAAACGTAACAGATATGCACTGGATTACCGATCCAAATTTGGAGGTGGAATCGGGAATCGAATATGCGGCTGTGATCTACGACCTGAACAGAGTGAGATATGCAGGGCGGGGAGTTGAAGTGTTTGAAAAAGACGACCTCTTTGATACCTCCTTTTATGAGGCTGTAACAGGGAAAATATGAGGCTAGTGACAAAAGAGAAATGGCTATGGTTAGTCCCTCTAATCATAGCCATCCTATTATGGCAGTTTATAGCAGTGTACGTGGTAAAAGACCCCTCAAAATTGCCTAGTTTCTCAGCCGTTATTTTTTCCTTTTATGAACTCCGGGAAGATATACCTCTTGATATACTGGTCAGCTTAGTTCACTTTGCTATTGGTATGGCCTTAGCGTTTGCCGTGGCACTTCCTCTGGCAATTGGTATGGGATGGTTCAGGAATGTATTCAAAGCAGTAGATCCGATTATAGAGATTTTAAGACCGATCCCCCCTCTCGCATGGATACCGGTTGCGATTCTCTGGATAGGCCTTACTCACTCTGCCGCTGGATTTATCATATTCATAGGCGCATTTTTTCCGATCTTAATTGATAGCTATACCGGATTCAGAGATGTGCCAAAGGTGTTAGTAGAGACAGGTAAAGTGTTGGGATGCATTGGGAATAGAAAGTTGATAAGATATGTTGCTTTTCCTTATGCGCTTCCTTCTATTGCTACCGGCACTCGAGTTGGAATGGGTGTTGGCTGGATGTGTGTTGTAGCGGCTGAGATGTTCGGGGTTGGCAATTATGGGCTGGGATTCCGGTTATTCCAGGATTTTTACTTTCTACATCAGATGGACTATGTTATAGCGTACATGCTTATTTTGGGGCTGGTAGCGCTGTGCGTAGACCGCGTATTCAGACATTTCGTTGAGGATAAACTATTTAAGTGGAAAAAAGGGATAGTGAAATGAGAAATAAAGATATTACCAGGTTGAAAATTGGCTTGCTCTGCAAAGGGCTAAAAGTAAATCCAAATGCGAGATATTACCCTGAGATAGTACCAGATGAATACGTTGGGGGCGGGAAGTCAAGAGCGGGGGTTGCGGGAAGCGGTAAAGACTTCATTTTAGATTCAGGAGAACCCTGTAATATAGGCGTTTTACAGCCCTTTCTGGAAGAATCGCCTTTTGAATTCAAGATAATAGATAACAAAGGCGGGA
>JAYEJE010000118.1:0-2044 GCA_034660415.1 Methanobacteriota archaeon
GGTGTTTGCAGATTCTATCGTCACTCGCGGTGTTACATTGTCCGTTGTATTAATTAGTTTTGGAGAATATTCTGAAACTCATAATGTCAAGTTATAACACTCATAATTTTTCCCATTCATCAAGCGAGATTTCTTTTTCTAAGATACTTTCAACTTCTCTAATGAGCATCTTAAGTTGTGGCACAGCGTACTCTGAATTATTAGGAATAGGTAGCGTGTGCGTTCCATACCGCATGTAAAAGTGCCGCCCACCAGGCTCGGGGGGCTCAAAACCTAACCGCCTCAATTTGTTTATAAAAACTCGGCGCTTGCATGGCGTCCATCTACCCATAAGCAATCCCTTTCAAAGTTGGGACTCCCTTATTTAGGTCAATACGTCCTATCACCGGTAGTGGGTCGCCATGTCTTATCTTCACAATCAGCCAACCCTCTAACACAGATTCCAACTCGTCTTGGCACTCATAAAGCGTTTTCCCAAAGGCAACAACGCCTGGACAGAGTGCTATACGTCCCGCATATGTCCCATCCTCTAAGATCTCATATACTGCTTTGCTCATCGCTTTATCTATATATTCTATAAGCATGTGACCACCTATTATAGCTTTGTCTTTGCTTATTAAATTTGTTTTGGATATTTGCATGCATATTCATATTAAAACAAATCAAATATTATAAAATGGAAACTTTCTCGTGAAAATCCGTGTAATCTTGTGGTTTGCTAGAAGTGCTCATCACCAGTCATATTTGAAGCGGTATTCCGAGCTCTCTGCTGTATTACCGCTCTGATCTGTGCTATCCACAACGAAATAATAGGTTGTGTCTGGCGATAATCCGGTTAGCGTTATCTCATGGTCCTTGACAAACAGCAGATCTATGCTTAGCTCTGTATACGCCATTGAGTTCACACCGTATTTCAGCACGCTATCGGCGAACTCATCTGTTTTCCATGTTATCTTCGCTGAGTTGTTTACCAGGTTTATTATGGATATATCGGTAATCGCATCTAGGGCAGCGGCTATCTCTCCTTAGATGAGCACATTCAGGATTGGGCAACTGCAATAGATAGCACAGAGCATATAGAAGGTACTGGCGAGTTCGAAATGGACTCAAAAACAGTATTGAACCAAGCAGCAAACCCTCTCGATTTCTATGACCCCAACTTCTACCACAAAAAGACAATGCAGTTTCAGGGTAATGCAACCAACCGGCTAATAAACCGCGAGAAGTTTGAGAGCTCCGGAATCTTTGGCGGTACGGGCACAAGAATAAACGAATACTTCGATGTCTCCGAGATTCAGAAGGATGAATCAAGCAGCATAAAGACCATTTCGGTGCCCGGAAGCGTGCAATCACATAGATTTGCGACAATGGATGACTTCTCTGGGATATGGGGCATACATTCAGACTGGCAGAAGATATGCCAAAAAGATATACGGCATCATCAAATGTTCATGGGCAACTTCTCCGTGCAAAAAGACCTGACATTTGAGCGCGAGGTTATTGCTCCGTAGTCATTCCAGTGGTAAATCGCAAATCTCAAGTGCCAAATTACAAACAAATTAAAGTATAGCTACCTTCTATTAAAGACACGGATTTACTAAATTTGAGTTTGACATTGTTGATCTTTAAATCTGTGTTAATCTGCGTTAATCAGTGTCTACAAGAGAAAGAATTTAGATGCGGGAACCACCGAAATAACTTTTCCATTGATTTTTCGTGTCTCCTCTTTATCCCGCGAAATCACATAACCCTCCTTAACGTTGAACCGTTTCATAAACGCAAGCAAGCCTTTAAAATCCATTTTACCATATTTAACTTTGGTTGTAAATTTCTCTCTGCTTATATTCTATCCTAAACTCGTCCTTCCACCATGGATTTAAATCCCGCAATACATCTTTGATTTTTGGCATGTTCTATATAATATGTAACATATAAATGATTTTATGTTAATTACATTTAACTTATACTTTAGTGAGGACCTGGATGGTCTCGAAGAATAGGATTAGTAACCGATCAAAGCCAAAAGAAAGCATAATATCCAAGT
>JAYEJE010000119.1:0-10792 GCA_034660415.1 Methanobacteriota archaeon
CATATATAAACTTCAGAGTTAAAAAACATCTCAAATAATGAGCCTGATAGCGCCAACATCGCATAAGAATGGATTTTTAGCACACATTTGATGATGTGTAGGTGGCACATCTAATTCTGTTCAGGTAGTTAACGAAAGCGACGAGACGAACAACTGCGAGGTGAACATTATATACTGCTCGTCAACTATGAGGGTAGACATACGAGCTGAAGGTATCGCAGGTACAATCTTTGACGTCTCAGGATACCCGATTTTTCCCGGTACAGTAACAGAGGATGGGATCACCATAGACAATGAGACAGCAATGGGTGCTCTTGTGAGCTATTGTCAGAATAATGGTATCAACGTTCAGATATTAATAGGTGCATTGGACGAATACGTGGTTCAGATCGGCAACGACCCTATAGATATTGATAATTGGATGTATGCAGTCAATGAGGTGCCACCGCAAGTAGGTGGAGATGTGAAAACAATTGTTGATGGCGACCGGGTGCACTGGTATAACTACAAGCTGCATTACTATGCTGTGCTCACCACACTTGACAAAACGGAAATATTTGTTGGTGAGAATCTAACCGCTACGGTTTCCTGGAAGGATATGGGCGGAACTCACCCCCTGAGTGGTGCAACTGTTTATGTTGGTGCTATGGGTCCCTGGGGACCTGAACCCGGAACACCTGTGGGAACCACAGGTGCGGATGGTACGTGTACCTTTTCATGGTCTGATCAAGGCGAATGGGGTGTCTATGCCGTTGATCCAGTTCATGGCAGTGGACAATACAATTGGCCTTATGTGACCTTCACATGCAGAACAGGGGGGAAGCCAGACTTGGAAGTCAATAAGACTGCTTTTCCTACTGGGGGTACAATAGGTACAGACGTGAAATTCACCATAAACGTTACGAATATTGGTAACTGTACACTAAATCCGGTGAGGGTTGTGGACACGTTGCCCGCAGGCATGAGCTATGTAGCAACAGGGACTACACCAGCGCCAAGCAGCGTAGTCGGAAACGAAGTAACCTGGAATAATGTAAGTTCTTTGGATCCTAGTGACTCAACTATAATCACTCTTATTGCCCACATAGACGAAGGGGCTTCCGGGACATTGATAAATGACGTAAGTGCTACAGGAACTCCTCCCTATGGTGCCGATGTTCACGACTCTGATACCGCAACGGTTACTGTGATGAATGTATCAATATCAATATCAATAACTAAATCATGCTCACCAACTACCGTAGCATCTGGTGGAATAGTGACATACACGATAAATTGCTCCAATTCGGGTGTGGCAAATCTAACAAATGTCACGATAACAGAAGACTATCCGGAAGGCGTAACGTTTATCTCTGCCGATCCTGCTTCTGATCCCGGTACAAACAACATGTGGACAATAGGAGTCCTCCCAGTTGGGGAGTTCAGAACGATAACAATAAAGGTAAAGGTCCCGGATTCGCGTGATATATCCTTTACAGAGACTGGCAGCGTAACCGGCGAAGGTTTTGTAATGGTTAGCAAAGAGCTATCCACAGAGCACGATCCATATACGCTCAAGAATGTAGTTACAATCGAATGTGCCGAGACAGACCCTGTAACTGCCTCTGCTTTTACGACTGTGAGTGGCGTGCCAGGAACGAGCTTAGAGATTACCGAACATGGTAGCGGCATGTACACGTCCGAAGAGCTCCTGAACTTAGAGACAAAGAACAAAAGTATCAGCCTTCAAAAGAGCACAGAAGCAGAATACCTGCCTACTACCTTTAACTTCTCCGACAGCTTCTCTGTTAACTTTACTACCCTGTGGAAGCAGGACATCTGTAGCAAGAACATGGTATTGGGAGATGCAATGCACAAGAAGATAAAGGATGCCACCTACATTATGGATGATACGATAACCGAAATGGGTGCGTATGGCACATCAATGGAATTTGACTCTTCTTTCTATGGTGCGGCACACATAGGTGCTGTATCAAAGGACGTAACGACTTCAGAAGATTACATCGGCGAGTTTGAGATCTATTGGGCGACAAGAGAAGAGTGCCGGTATCTGTTCAACTGGAGCCAGGTTCCGGGAAACGACAGCGAGAAACTGATACGGTACCTCGTAGATGTTCTGGCTATCAAATGGGCTGAGAATGCAACCATTACCAAATCCAGTGACGACAGGATTATCCACATTTCTACCGATGGGCGCTCTGCCGAGATAATAATGGGAGCAAATAATGAAACAGCAACGGTGAAAGTAGGTGCTGAGACAATATACGTCTTAGAGGTTAGAACTGAGGACGGCACGCTAAAGGTATACGATTGCAGACTGAAAGAGATGTCGGAAAGTGTGACCGGAGTGGGATATGTGATGGTGGATAAGGTGCTATCCAAGGGTCAAATGCAGGTCGTAGAGCATGGAAGCGGAAACTATGCTTCTGACACGGTTTTTGACTCACATCAGCTTGACAAGGACACAGAAGCAGAATACATGCCCACAGCCTTTAACTTCTCTGGCGATTTCGATGTTAACTTCTCTTCTATGTGGGTACAGGGCATATGTACCAAGAACGAGAAGGCAGGCACTGCGATACACAAGAAGATAAGCAATGCCGCTTCTATGGCGGATGATACAAATGCGACTGAGTCCACGATGCAGTTTGAATCTTCATTCAATGGCTCTATGCATATAGGTGTGAGGACAAATAACACAAAGATCTCGGAGGATTACATTGGTGATTTCTATGTTGCCGAGGTCATAGAAATACGTGACAAAAATGTGACCTCACAGAAGGAGGAAGAAGAAGAGTGGATGGAGTGCCCCTAAGCTGCAAAAGCAAGTTATACATCTGCTACGGGTATAAAGATAAAAAGGGAACATGAATAGGGAGAGGGTTAGTGCATTTATTGCCGCACTCATCATAGCTCTACTGATACCTGCATCTGTAGCTATCAGTATTCCTCTTTCTGTAAAGACCGCCACTTCTATGGATTTGGAGGATCTCAGAATCGCGGTTGATCAGGATTATCAAATGAGATCCGCAGCGAATGAGACGAACACTGTGACGGAAGAAGAGGTGAATGAGACGAACGCTGTGGAAGAAGAGATGATAGTCAGAAATAATCGAACGATGTACGTTCCAGCAGACCATCCTACGATTCAAGAGGCGGTAGATGCTCTAATATTCGATGTAGGTATTATATATGTCTCAAACGGCACTTATCGTGAAGCTATAACGATTCAAAATCAGGTAGAGCTTATAGGAGAAGATATGGGCGATACGACCATTGATGGGTGTGGAAATGCGACCATAAAACTCCTTGCTGATGGCTGTACTATAAAGGGCTTCTCGATAATAAATGGAAGCAGTGGTGTGAAAGTTGAATCAGATAACAATACAATCTCGGAGAATCTAATTGCGAATAACTCCGTGGGCATTGTGCTTAATGGTTCATCGAATCTAATCTATCACAACAACTTTAAGAATGATCAAAACGCTATTAACTCAAATAACAACTCTTGGGATGATGGACGGGAGGGAAACTACTGGTATGATCATACAGGAGACGATCTGAACTTCGATGGTATCATAGATGATCCTTATGCGGAGGGTGGTGTAATTGATCGCTATCCTCTCTTTGTGCCATTTAAGAGGTCTTATGATCCTGCAATAACTCATGTTACCGTCCCAACAACCTCGTATATAAATGAGACTGCACTGATATATCTGGGTGTTGCAAACTATGGGTCAGCAGAGCTTACAAGTAACTTTACGGTTACAATAGCTAATTCCACTCTAAATAAGTCCCTATATCTCACATATAAGACAAGAGAGGTCATTTTCTTTAACTACACTCCAAACGAGACAGGAATAGTGAATGTATCGGCTGAAATGGAGGGGGGCTGTGCTGATCGGAATGCGGCAAATAACTTTATGGTGGCGAACTTTACAGTAACAGAGGCGATATTTGAGCGACTTTATAATTATGATCTGAATAACTGGACAGATTTGGAAGAATATGATAGCTATAGGCTGCCAGAGAAGAGGGCGAGTGTATTGAGGTACATGAAAGAACTTCAAAACGCAGATGGCGGCTTTGGTCTCGCTGGAGCTTCAACTGCCATGGCTATCCTTTCTGTAGCCTCTGCTGGGATTGATCCACATGATTTTAAGAGGTTAAACAACTCTCTTGTAGAGTTCTTGAGGAAGAACCCGTCAAGAAGCGACCTCATCACGATCGCACAGTATACGCTTGCAATTGCCGCGGCAGGAGAAGAGCCGAGGGACTTTGGTGGCAGGAATTACATTATTTTAATTGAGTCGTTCTTTGACGGGGAGCAGTTTGGCACGAGAGAGGATATTATAGACGATGCATGGGCAATCCTTGCTCTTGTGGGTGCAGGCTGCGATATAAACTCCACGATGATTCAATCCGGGCAGGAATACATCCTTAAAGCTCAGAACACGACCACTTTCGGATGGGGTTCGATGATGGTGACCGCACTTGCAATGGAGGCTTTAATCGCTTCTGGTATCTCGCAGGATAATAGTTCTATTCTCTCTGGCACATTGTATCTGAGGGATAAATTAGTAAAAGATCAATGGGATGATTTCGGTGGGCGTTGCAAAGGGGAATGCCCGCCACTTAACGACTCTAATGTGATAAACTATGCACACTCGGTTCAGGCGATTATCGCATCAGGCGGAAATCCGATAGACGGGAGCTGGGATTATTCTCAGGCGACCGCAAGCTATTATCTTTACTCGGACGAATACAATCCCCTCCTCCTACTTTTAGGTCTTGAAGATGAGGGGTTCAAGTACACATTCAAAGGGTATTATCCACGACCATCCTATACAGCACTTGCAGTACCCGCGATCTATGCAAAGCCATACCCACTTATGAAGGAGTACAGAAACAAGCTGCTTCCGGACATCTCACCCGTAGGGCTATATCTACCAACCTTCTATGCCAATATCACAGGGAACTTTACTACACTGATCAAGAACGATGGAGGTATTTTTAATGTGAGTTTTATGGTTGACGGAATCAAGATTGAAACAGTAAGGGTTGAAGAGTTCAACACAAGCGCGGCAACTCATGTAAACTTTGTATGGCTGCCTGAAAAGACGGGGGTATATAATATTACAATAATTGCAGATTCAAATGCTGAGATTAATGAGGAAGATGAGGATAATAACAGTATAAGCAGGATAATCTCTGTGGGTCTCCCAGATCTATCCATAGAGGCGGAACTTCCACTATTCTATGTCAACGTTACAAACAGGGTTGATCTTGAGGTTTACGGATATGGCGAAAAATTCAATACATCACTTAAGATAAATGGCACGGTGGTAGACAAAGTGGAGAATGTCACTGCATACGGCTACAACGAGACGACCCTTCTCTGGAAACCAAACCATACAGGAAACTACACACTTACACTCATTGTTGACTCAGAAGACGATGTTTTGGAGTCTAACGATGAGAATAACACCATAGAGCAGAATGTAACAGTAATACGCCCGGACTTGTACCCAGTAAATATCTCATTTCCCGGTTATCTCTATACATATACAGACAATATCATAAATGTCACCATAAACGGCTCCGCAGAAGAGTTCAACGCAACCTTATGGATAAACGAAAGCTTTGTTGAGCGGATAACCGATATCAGGTCATACACTTCTACAAATATCTCATTTACATGGAATCCCAAGGATATAGGAGCCTACAACCTGACTGTGGTTATAGATTCTGATGGTGACATAAATGAGACGAACGAAACCAACAATAACATCTCCTGTGTTGTAACCGTGGAGAACCGAGAAGCACCATGCATAGAACTCTTATCTCCAGGAGGTGGAGAATGCTGGGCGGGCAAGCATGAAATACTATGGACTGCCAGCGATCCAAACGGCGAGGTGGTGACAATTAACATCAGCTATAGCCCGGATGCCGGAGATTTATGGTGCCCGATTGTATACAATCTTCCAAATACGGGCTCCTCGCTATGGAACACCGCGAGTGTGCCGGATGGATACAATTACAGGGTTAAGGTAGACGCATTCGATGGCAACCTCACGACCTCAGACAAATCGAGGGATGTGTTCGCGATCTACAACAAGAAATCGCATGAAGAAGCACCGGGGTTCCATTATAATGCGGGATTCTCCTTATCCGATGCCCCAAATACAAATGCCACTCTCTGGATAAAAGCGGTCAACGCAGATAGCTCATCATCTCTCGTTGCTGCTGAGCGTAAGATATTTGTTTATTGCCGTGATGGTTTTGTAAGAGCGCTTGATGAACTCACAGGTGATGTATCGTGGACTTCAGACCCATTAGAAAAGCCGGCATTAGGCTCGTGGGCGACTGCGGCATACCATGACGGTTCGGTATACGTTGCATCCGGGACGAAAGTATATTGCCTTGATGCTAATGATGGTTCGAAATCTTGGAGCTTCACATTTCCCGATGGGGGTCAGAGTGTAAACGGTGGTCCCTGTATCGCATACGGTAGGGTATATGTAGGATCATGGGGAGGGGGACACTATTACTGTCTAGATGCGGAATCAGGCGACGAGTTATGGGCTTTTGCATTATATGACGATACATATGGCGTACAGAATCCCATAATACATCAGGCTCAGTCAACACCTGTTGCATACGCCGGTAAGGTCTATTTCGGTGATTTTATTTATGCACCTACCTCTCTGATATACGCGGTGGATGCATACACAGGCGAAGAAACCTGGAACCAGACTGTGGAGTATAGTGCTTGCGGATCGCTCACGGTCGCACACGGCAAGGTATATCTTATGACCTATAATTTCGGTGGTGATGGTGGATTCTATGCGCTGAATCTAAAAGACGGAGAGATCGTGTGGAACAAATGGATTGCGCGATCTGATTCCACACCTGCACATGCATACGGGAATATATATGTCTGCGGAGGATGCCCAGGATATCAAGCATCTCGGATGTACTGTTTGAGCGATGCCAATAAGGGAGCAGAAGTCTGGAGTGTGCCAGACCTTGGGGTATGGACATACTCGCCGGTGGTAGCAGACGAGAAGGTATTTGTTGGAACTGCTGAGTTTTCGGATGGTATATATGCGCTCAACGCATACACAGGAGAAGAGATATGGCATTCAAATCTGGGCGGTGGATCCCCTGCTATCTTGCATGGAAAACTGTATAGCGTAGATGAAGATGGGAAAGTGGTTTGTTTTGGCAATAAGGAAAAAATAGACCTTACAGTAATATCTCTTGAAGTTCCGAAACAGGTCTATGAGAAGCAGAATTATACTTTGAATATGACGATGTCGAATCTAGGACAAGATAATGCTTCGGCGTTTAATGTCTCTTTTAGAGTTAATGGAGCAGTTGTAGATGAAAAGCGAATTGAGGGGCTTGCTGGGAATAGCACAGCCGTTACAACTTTTAAATGGATACCGGAAAAGGCGGAAAAGAACTGTACACTTGTGGTTGAGACAGATTGCCGTAACGAAATTGTGGAGACAAATCCGCTCAATAATACGCTGAAGGAAACTGCGGATGTGCTTGAAGGTCCGGATATAGTGGTATTGTGTGTAGGATGCCCCGATGAGGTCTGGATGGGGGATATTTCTGTTGAACCCGCTATCGAAGCGTTCCATCTTGAAGGGGCTGAGATAGAGGTGGAACTCAGAATTGGTGGAGCAACAGTGGGTAGAAAAAGTGCAGTAGTTAGTGGAGAACGACTTCCTGTAAACTTCATATGGTCCCCCTCACAACCAGGCACTTATAATCTGACTATCTTTGCCGATCCGGATAATGATATATATGAAGTTAATGATGCAAATAATGATAAAATGAAAGTGGTGCAGGTAAAAGAAAAAGAAGAAGAAGAGGGACTTTACGGCTCAGGTTCTGGCGGTGGAGGCGGAAGCGGTACTGGTACTAAAAGAGGGAGTGGTGTTGGTAGCGGCATCGTCGACCGAGGGGCTGAAGAAGCGGGCTGCATGCAAGTTCCAGTAAATACGAGCGGTTCCGCAGGTGAAACAAAGAACGAATTTTCAGGCTATCCTTTTGGAAACGCCACTTCTGGTGAGTCCGGTGGTGGGGGAACGCTACCGCTATTATTAATTTTCTTAGTTCTGATCGCCATTGCACTCTTTTATTTCGGCTACTACAAGGAGAAAAGGGGTTGTAGGAGGAGATAGCAGCGTGAACCTATCAAGCATCCTGCAGTCTGCAATATATCAGATCTCAACGTCATTACTGTATCCGGTAATCATCATATTGCTTGGCATGACTGCATTTATCGTTGTGGAAATTGGCATGTTCTCGTTTGAGTGGCTTGCAAGAGCTGGCAGATTAAAGGGCTGTACAAAGTCAAAGGACCTTGAGAAGGGTGTACTCGAGGCAAAGGCGCTGATAGATGAAGGTAGCATTGAAGAGGGAGTCTCCGTACTTGAGAATGGTACCACAAAGCGATTTGTATCTCTATTTTTAGACGGTATTTTAGCGCTTAAAGAGACACAACCGGATTGTCCTGATATGTTTGCAATCAACGTTGAGAAATTATTGCAGAAATGCGATTCATTCATCTCAAAGCGGCTTGAACGAACGAAGGTGATGGTTAGACTGGGTCCAATGCTTGGGCTTATGGGAACGCTGATACCCATGGGTCCTGCACTGCTTGCACTTACAGGTGGCGATGTAGATACGCTTGCAAATAATTTGATCATCGCGTTTGGTACCACGGTTGTGGGATTGCTCATTGGTAGCGTTTCATATATCCTCTATACGGTCAGAAGACGCTGGTATGAGGATGATATGAATGATATAACATACATTTGTGAAGTGCTCTTTGGGGGGGAGTAGTAAAACCACGGGATATGTGTAATCTTGTAGGTATAAGAGGAGGAAGAAAATGAGATATATGAATAGAAAAGCTAAAAAGAGAGATGAAGAAGACGAAGATCCGCTATCAGGTGTTGCAAATCTCTTCGACGTGGCAATGGTATTTGCACTTGGGTTGATGGTGATGCTGCTATTGTATCTCAGCATGCCCGAAGTTTTAACACAAACCGATATGACAATCATTAAAAATCCAGGACAGCAGAACATGGAAGTAATCGTGAAACAGGGCGAGCGAATAGAAAAGTTGGATATGAAGAACGAGACGGTGCAAATGGAGATTATCGGGGAAGTAGGAACAATATATAGAACAGAAGGTGGTGGAATGATATATGTGCCGACAAACATGATGGAGGGTGTGAAATGAAGAACAGGATAGCTGTAATTGCAGTGCTAACAATCGTTTTAGCGGCTGCAGCTTCTTTATCATTATTACAACTGCCAGTAAGAGCAGAAACATACGAGCTCACGGTAAACGATGACTTCGGAAGGAATATAACGCTCAAGGAGTTCCCGACAAGGATTATTTCTTTATCGCCCACCAGTACGGAAATCCTGTTCGCTATTGGTGCTGGAGATAGGGTTGTAGGCGTGACCGAGTACTGTAACTATCCGGAAGAAGCGGAAGAGCGGGGAAAGATAGGTGGTGTTTCTACGGTAAGCATAGAGAAAGTAGTATCGTTGGAGCCTGATCTTGTTTTTGGCGATAAGTTGAACGGAAAAGGGACATTTGAAAGGTTAGAAGAGCTTGATATACCCGTTGTAGGACTAAATCCGGTGAATATCAGTGGAATATTGGACGACATAATGCTGGTGGGGCAATTAACGGGAGAAGAGAAGAAAGCCTCCTCTTTAGTCTGCGATATGGAAAGGAGATTAGAAACGATAAAAAATAGAACGAGGGATGTAAGTAGACCAAAAGTTGCTCATATTACCTGGCATAGTCCTATCTGGGTTGCAGGCAGTGGCACAGTGCAAAACGAGTTAATTGAGCTAGCAGGAGGAAAGAATGTCTTTTCTGACTTAAAAGATTGGGATACAGTAAGTCTGGAGGAATTTATAGACCGGAATCCCGATGTGATAATTGTTTCTGTGGGACATGGAGTAGCGGGAATGAAACCATATGAATATATACTAAATGAGGAAAGGCTAAAGATAGTAACAGGGGTGGAAAAAGGAAGAGTTTACACCATAAATGCTGACATCGCTTCAAGATCAGGTCCAAGGATAGTAGATGCGACAGAAACCGTTTATGGGTATCTAAGTGAATTTTTCAATAGTACAGAGGAAGGACCTGCACTTTCTACACCTATTACACCAAAGCCATCAGGATTTGAAGTGGGTTGCACCGTTATCGGATTGCTTGCGGTAATGTATCTTTTAAGAAGAAACAGTTTTAAAAAGCCATAGTGTTACAACAACAAAGAAAAGTCTCAAAGAAAAGAAATGAACGAAAATGGAAAGAGAATGAAGCTATCGCTTCTTGCGATGGCAATAGTGCTTGCGGCTGTAGTGCTGATGACTATCGTGCCAGTTACAGCAGGACCATCGGATACATGGACATGCTATCTCGAGCCGCGGGACAGCACATGGGAGTGCGATGCTCCCACGATTGTCTCGGTAAAGATAAACATAACCCATACCGGATATTATGGCTGGCATGATCTAGGAAATGGGGTATGCAGTTATCAGGATGACATACACTACGACCTGAGTTGCGTCAATGTAACAGATGTGAATCAGAGCATGGCTCCATTCCTGATGTGTAGCGTGCCTCGTAGCTCAATCGCTCAGAGGGTTAAAATCCCTTCTGTGCTGTTTACCCGTATCGGTGCAGAGGCCAACAGTGGCAGGGTGTCCCTCGCGAGAGGGAATCTGAAGAGCCTGAGGCTGT
>JAYEJE010000120.1:0-10712 GCA_034660415.1 Methanobacteriota archaeon
GAGAGATTAAGGTTAACTGTTAATTTCATGCATGGCGATGCGGAAAACTTGCCGTTTGATAATGACTCTTTCGACATCGTGATGAACAGGTATCTTCTCTGGACATTACCCGATCCCAAAACAGCAGTCAATGAGTGGAGCCGCGTTGTAAAATCCGGTGGTAAACTCATACTTATTGATGGTCGGTGGCACGATCCTGCAATACATATGCGTTTACGCCGATTCC
Source organism: Methanobacteriota archaeon (assembly GCA_034660415.1). Lineage (GTDB taxonomy): Archaea > Halobacteriota > Syntropharchaeia > Alkanophagales > Methanospirareceae > Methanophaga. Next base: position 227 of record JAYEJE010000120.1, read on the forward strand.
TTGGTAGTATAATTGTCTTTTTGACAGAAAAACGAAATCCACACATGTTCACGAGCCATTACGCTACGATAAAAGATCAATTACCTTTTTTTAACGGAATTACGCCAAACGATGTAGTTGATCTATTTACTGAGGTGGGATTAAAGAAAATATCGGTGAATAATCTTGAAAAACTCAGGGATTTTGAAACTAAAAACAGACCCTTGTCATATAAAATTGCAAACAGTCCATATCTCTTTTTAGCGCTTGGCGAAAAATAAAGTTTATGGTGATTGTTTAGCAAACCACAAGATTACACAGATTTTCACGAGAAAACAATTATATGACTCGGGTTTTAATAAACTATTGGCCATCCCATCCATATTAACCCTAATTTCTTGTGTTAATCTTGTGGAATCTTGTGGTTTTTTACTTGACGCCATTAGTGGTCAGAAACACAACGGTATTGTTAACAGGCGGTTTCGGTGAGATTCGGAGATATTCTAAAAACGGTACAGGCAGTTCATAACGTGAAAATGTGTCCAACAACCGTCTAAGCCCTTTCTCATAGATGCGATAGGATACTTTTGTACCGCCGGCAGCACCTCTGCCAGATGATCAAAGATCGCCTTTTTGGGTCCCGCTTGTGCCGCTACCATGATGAGTTCGGACTTCTCTTACAAGGGTAACGTATACTGGTTCCCCTCGATTATTCTGATCTGATCAGAAAGCCCCAGTTTCTGCAGCACCATTCTTGACAATTCTGCCCTGTCCGGTTCTTGCTCAATCCCGACCCCTCTTAGCCCATACAGACGACAAAGAATTATAAGACTGATAGGCAGCGGTCCGCTACCGAGAAACAGAACACGGCCACCTGGCTTAAGCTGAGATCCTTGATATTCGGTCTTAGCCAGTTGGAGGTAATTGGAGATATAGGCGAATTTTTTGAGTGCTTTCCACGGATCCCCGCTCTTTATTATGGCTTTTGCATGTTCAACTTCGATTTCCGCTGTATACAGACTTCTGAAACTGGAAATAGCATCAAATGCAGAACTAAATCCTGGATTATAAAGGAACTCTTCTGCACGTTTATCACATATATCCTGCACAATCAGATAGTCCAATCGTTGAAAAACAGTGTTAAGATTATTCGATATGTTCTGATAGCATTCTTCAGCCTCTATGCTCTGGATTACAGAATATATCGCCATGATTTCTTCAGTTACCGATTCTGCCACATAATAGCACATACTATTACTCAGGCATCCATTTTTATGAATCACTGTCATGATATACTATACGGAGGCCCCAATATTTAAATGTTCCGATTTTTGCGGGTCAATTTAAGAATGGGGCCTAAATACCACCTAAAAAATCAGATAAAATCCAAATAGATGATATTAAATGTGACCTTTATTCATCCCGTAACACGACCGCTATTTCGGGTGATGCAAAGATGGCTCAAAAGCGGTCAGGCATGACAAAAAGAGGTGTTGTTATCGAAAAAAAAAACAGGTTGTTAGCGGTTCGGGAAAATGGAGTCGTAATTGCAAAATGCGGAGTGCAAATGTAAAACTGCAAAATATACGATAGAGGTGGATAAGAGCTTTTTTTTTACTTTAAAACACTCATCATTGCCATTTATTGAACTTTGATTTTTGTATTTTTCTTACAAACCGATGTTTCTACATGACCTGACGTTTACTTTTAAAAAAAACATCATAAATATATAGGTAGTGTTTTTTAAAGATGTTAATTAGTTTAGGGGGTAAGCGATGAAAAAAGAGATGATGGACATACTCGCCTGTCCAATGTGCAAGGGCGATTTGGATTTAAGTATAGAAGAGGAGGATGAAAAGGGAGAGATAGTAGTCGGAAGCTTATACTGTGGGAAATGCGACCAGCGGTACCCCATAGAAGATGGCATTCCAAACCTATTGCCGCCAGAGCTAAGGCAAAGTTCTGACTAAAGTTTGCTTGATTTGATTTTATTTCATTTTTGCCATCAATCGCTTAGGACAGGGAGATAGAGGATAGATGGAACGGATACAGCAAAGGATATACCTGAGTAGAAAGAGTTTGAATTCAATAGAATTTGAGCATGACGTACTGAAGATTCCACTGAACGTAGGCGAGGAAACGAGCTTCGAGATTATTATCATCAATCATGGAAAGCCAACGCATGTGCATTTCTCGCTCGGTGAGCAGATGAAAGATAAGGTAATGATATTGCGAGATAAGGTGTATGTAATAGATAAGGAGAAGATAGCAGCGATTGTAAGACTGCCAAAGAGCTATGCGGGAGTGGTAGCGGAGTTGGATGTCGGTGAGATATTCGTAAGTGCAGGCTATGGCGCGACGAAGAAGAGTTTCCCCGTAGCGATAATAGAGGCAAAAGAAGAGCGTAAAGAAGAGCATGAAATGGAAGTGGCAAAGCTAAAGGAAAAGAAGGTAACTAAAGTCTCATCAGAGGAGAAAGTCCTTCTTCAGCGATTGGGTGTGTCAGCGGTTGCTGCGATATTATTCTTCATTTTCTTCGTTCTTGTCTTCTATTTCCCACCAGCGACATTTATATGTGCTTTAATCGCCTCTTTGCTCTTCATATTTATCGTTATTTATAATTTCTAATCTTGTAGTTATAATAAGAGCTAAACAAATATTTATTCTAAGTAAAAAATGAGCATGAAATTCATTGTGGTGACCGGGGGCGTGATGAGCGGACTTGGAAAAGGCATCACTCTGGCCTCCATTGGCCGGATATTGCGTGATCGGAACTATAAAATCGTGCCGATAAAGATCGACCCGTACATAAACATAGATGCCGGTACGATGAATCCCTTTCAGCATGGAGAAGTGTATGTCCTGGGTGATGGCACGGAGGTTGACCTTGATCTGGGTAATTACGAGCGGTTCACGGATGTTGAGCTGGAGCGAGTGCATAATATTACCACGGGTGTCGTTTATTCCGCGGTCATAGAGCGAGAGCGGAAGGGAGAATATCTGGGTCAGACGGTGCAGATAATCCCGCATGTGACGAATGAGATAAAGGCACGAATAAGGGATGTTGCAGCTAATAGTGGCGCCGACATCTGCTTGGTGGAGGTAGGTGGCACGGTTGGCGACATAGAGAGCATGCCCTTCCTGGAAGCGATAAGGCAAATGCAGGGTGAGGAGAGTGAGACGGATTTCCTATTCATTCACGTTACTTTAGTTCCTTCTACTACTTTGGGCGAGCAAAAGACGAAGCCCACACAGCACTCTGTGAAGGCACTCCGAGAACTAGGGCTCCAACCAGATATGATTGTATGCCGATGTAAAAAGGCACTGAAGGAGGACGTGAAGAAGAAAATAGCAATGTTCTGTAATGTGAAGCAGGAAGCGGTGATTAGCGCACCTGATACAGAGGACGTATACGAAGTGCCGCTACTTCTGGAGAAGGAAGGTATTTACACTTATGTAATGCAAAAGCTGCAGTTAGAGCAGCAAAAGAAAGACATGGCCTGGCTGAAGATGGTAGAGCGGCAAAAGGCGCTCTCTGCCAGTGATAATAAGATATTAATAGCGATAGTGGGCAAATATGCAGAGTTAGAGGATTCCTATTTGAGTATAAAGGAAGCGATAAAGCACGCAGCTACGGCGATAGGCTGTAAAGTGACGATGCGATGGCTAGAAGCGGAAGATTTGGAAGTTAAAGGTGCGATAACAGTTTTTGATGATGTGCAGGGCATACTGGTTCCCGGTGGTTTCGGCATTCGTGGTGCCGAAGGTAAGATAAAGGCGATAGAATATGCAAGAGTGAATAAAATACCATTTTTGGGATTGTGTTTCGGATTCCAGTTAGCAGTGATAGAGGCTGCGAGGAACATCGCAAAGCTGAAGGATGCACATAGCGCTGAACTCTGTGATACACCCCACCCGGTGATAGACCTGCTGGAAGAGCAAAAAGATGTGACTGCGAAGGGTGGAACGATGATGCTGGGCGATTATGAAGTGTTTATACGAGGAGATACATTGGCGGAACGGGTATACGGCAAGAAGAAGATCGTGGAACGGCACAGGCACCGGTACGAGGTAAATCCTGAGTATGTGGGTATGATAGAACAAGAAGGGTTGATATTTTCTGGTTCTGACAGAAGTGGCACGAGAATGGAGATATTGGAGAACCAAAAGCATCCGTTTTTCTTTGCTACTCAGTTCCATCCGGAATTCAAGTCGAGACCGAACAAGCCTTCGCCACCGTTTATTGCCTTTTTAGGGGCGTGTATGCGAAAGCGTTAGCAGGTTTTATAAATCAAGAAAGCATAATATCCAACTAAAATTAAATATTGACACAGATTAACGCAGATTGACACAGAAGAAATTAAATCAGTGTAAATACTTACTTGCTATTAGTTTCATACTATAAACCATAGCAATGAGTGAAGACCAGCGTGAGGAGGAGGTGCGAGAGCGTGTAATAGAAGTCAGTGTTGAGGACGAGATGACGCACTCGTATATGGATTATGCGATGAGCGTGATAGTAGGAAGAGCGCTTCCGGACGCACGAGATGGGTTGAAGCCGGTGCATCGCCGTATATTGTACGGAATGCATGAGCTTGGCGTCACGCACAATAGACCGCATAAGAAATCAGCGCGGATAGTCGGAGATGTCCTGGGGAAATACCATCCTCATGGTGACGTTGCCGTCTATGATACAATGGTGCGAATGGCGCAAGATTTCTCTTATAGGTACCCCTTAGTAGACGGACAGGGTAATTTCGGCAGTGTAGATGGTGATGCCGCTGCCGCAATGCGTTATACTGAAGCAAGGCTGTCAAAAATAGCGGAGGAGCTACTGGTTGACCTTGAAAAGGATACAGTTGAATGGAGTCCTAATTTTGATAACTCTCTTAAGGAGCCACAGATTTTACCCGCGAAACTACCTAATCTGTTGATAAATGGCTCTTCAGGTATCGCAGTAGGTATGGCAACAAATATGCCGCCACACAACTTGGCAGAAGTGGTAGATGGTGTAATACGAGTAATAGAAGAGCCCGAAGTGAGTATAGAAGAGCTGATGCAGATAATAAAAGCGCCTGATTTCCCCACTGGCGGTATTATCACTGGCTACGAGGGCATAAAACGTGCGTATGAAACAGGTCGAGGGAGCATAAGGATAAGGGCGAAGGCTGAGATAGAAATAAAGGGTAAAAAAGAGCAGATAGTCATAAATGAGATACCATACCAGGTAAACAAAAGTAGACTGGTAGAGGAGATAGCGGAATTTGCAAAGAAGTACAAAGTAGAGAGTATTAGTGGTCTGCGGGATGAATCGGACCGTAAAGGGATGCGGATTGTAGTAGAATTGAAAGCAGGCGCAAATTCAGCCATCATTTTGAACCGGCTTTATAAACATACACAATTGGAAAATACGTTTGGAGTGATCAATCTCGCTCTGGTAGATGGCGAACCACGAGTATTAACACTAAAGGAACTCATAGAGTGCTACATAAAGCACCGGAGAGAAGTAACGATTAGACGGCTGCAATATGAATTGGAACGTGCAGAGAAGAGGCTGCACATATTAAAAGGTTTGATTATTGCAATATCGAATATAGACGAGGTAATAAGGCTAATAAAAGCGGCAAGCGATACAAAAACGGCTAAATCCGCTCTGATTGCCCGGTTTGAGCTGAGTGAAGAGCAAGCGAAAGAGATATTAGATATGCGACTTTCGCGATTGAGTGCTTTAGAGCGTGACAAAATAGAAAACGAACGGGCAGAGCTTGAGACGAAAATAAACTGGTTACAAGAGGTATTGGGATCCGAAGCACGGATATATGAGCTAATAAAAGAGGAACTGGTAGAACAGAAGGATAAGTATGGCGATGCGAGAAGAACCAATATAGAAGAGATGGTGTCGTTAAGCGAGCGTGACTTTATAGAAGAGAAGGAAGTAATCCTGTATCTCACGCAGCGCGATTATGTGAAGCGATTACCGGCAGATATATTTAAGCAGCAGATGAGGGGCGGAAAAGGAATTGCCGTGATAGAAAAGAAAGAAGAGGATAAAATCGTTAATTTCATACGCGCGTCCACAAGGGAACGTCTGATTTTTTTCACTGAATTTGGTAAAGCATACCAGGTGAAGACATATGAAATCCCGCCAAGTAGCAGACATTCCAAAGGGAAGCCTTTAGTGAACATTCCTGGGCTGGGCATAAGTACCGAGGAGCGGGAAAAGTTCGTAACTGCTGTTGCTATTCCTGAAGTGGTGGATAAGGGTATAGAAACCAATACTGATGGAGCATATCTGGTTTTCGCTACTAAACGAGGCGTGGTAAAAAGAAGCTCTCTTGCTAAGTTGAAGGCCATACGTAGTACAGGAGTCGTCGCCGTTAGAACCACAAAGGGCGATTCGTTAGCTGATGTTGTATTGATTAAGCCATCACCAGACTCACAGGATCGTGGGGCTGGACAGAATGGAATAATCTTAAGCTCGAAGAATGGGAAGGCTATTTTCTTCCAGGAAGAGGAATTAAGAGAAATGGGCAGATATGCCGCAGGAGTAAGAGGGATGAGGTTGGAAAAGGACGATGAGATCGCAAGTATAGAAGCTCTTGATCTGGGCGTATCTAAAGTGAAGAACAGGGCCGTTACGATAACAGAGAAAGGCTATGGTAAAAGAACAAAGCTGGATGCTTATAGAGAAACACACCGCGGAGGCAAGGGCGTAATCAGCATAAAAACCGGAGAAAGAAACGGTAAAGTAGTGTGCATAAAACAAGTAAAGAATACAGATGAGTTAATGGTTGCTACTTCTGACGGGATGGTGACGAAAATTTCTGTTCGGAACATCTCAGTGCAGGGCAGAAATACGCAGGGTGTGCGGATAATGAATGTAAAGAAAGGCGAGCGGGTAGTTGCTGTCGATATATTATCCGCTACTGAGAGCACGGGCAAATAAAATAAAATGAAAAGCGAATGTGCACTCATTGTGACATCAATCGTATTATGTGTGCTGATAGCGACGGTTAGTAGTGCCGCCGCTGTAGAATACGTCAGGGTTGATAGTGGCGTAGTGGGAAAGAATGTGGTATACGTGGTGGATAAAGAGGTGGTAAATACTCAGTTCTTTCCGTGTGACCGGTTGAAGGAGCCGTTTGTTATAAATACCGGACGTAATCAAAATTATGCTGAACGGCCCCGTAGTGGCTCACTCGTACACACGATAACAGCTAACGTCCTTGGTATGTCGCACATAGGCTTCGCAGCTAAAGATCCGCATAATCCTCATCATACCATCGCCATCGGTAGGATGGAGACAGTTGGAAACTTCCAGATAGAGAAGACCATTGAGATCCGGTCGGACTGCAATCAGCGCTCATCTGGCATGTGGCTTGGCTGCCCATAGCTAATATTCCAAAATATTACAAATATACCTAGGGGAGTCAGAATTGCAGAAGCAGGAAAAATGGTATCAACTATCTGCCGAAGATGTTTTTGAAGCTTTAGGATCCAGCACTGCTGGGCTCCACACAAATGAGGCAAAAGCAAAGCTTGAGACCTATGGCTACAACGAGCTGAAGTTCAAGAAGCGAAGTCCACTCATCCGATTTATTATGCAGTTCCACAATCCTTTAGTCTACGTCTTGCTCGTTGCCGCGCTCGTTACTGCTTTTCTAGATATGTGGATGGATACCACGGTTATTCTCGCGGTGGTCTTAGCCAACACAGTAATAGGGTTCATACAAGAGGGCAAAGCGGAAGCTTCAGCAGAGGCGTTGAAGAGTATGATGACGCCTGAATGCACCGTGCTCCGGGATGGTGAGAGAAGGGTAATAGCAGCACGTGAATTGGTTCCCGGTGATGTGGTTCTGTTGGAAGAGGGCAACCGCGTGCCCGCGGATTTGCGGCTCTTCTACGCAAAGAACGTGAGTGCCGATGAAGCGGCACTTACCGGCGAGTCCGTACCGGTACGAAAGAATGCTGATCCGATCCCGAAACCCGACTTGGCACCAGCGGATCAGCGTTGTATGGCTTTCAGTGGCACGTTTATTACTCGTGGCTCTAGTAAGGGCGTGGTAGTGGGGACTGGAGAGCATACCGAGATAGGCCGAATTGCAGTACTTATGAAAGAGACACGAAAAATTACTACGCCTCTGATGCGGAAGATGGGCGACTTCACCAGATTCATTATTATCGCTATCCTCGTAATTGCTGTTCTTAATTTCATAATGGCCGTATTATTTGGATTCACGCCTACGTATGCATTCCTTGCCTCGGTATCCTTAGCAGTTGCGGCAATACCAGAGGGTCTGCCAGCTATATTGACCATAACATTAGCCTTTGGCGTGACAAAGATGGCGGAGAGAAATGCACTTATAAAGAGACTGCCAGCGGCCGAAACGCTCGGATGTACCACCGTTATATGCTCAGATAAAACTGGTACGCTCACTAAAAACCAAATGACTGTAGCCTGGATTCATTCTGGCGGCAGGGATTATAAATTGAGTGGAGTTGGGTACAAGCCAGTCGGGGAGTTTATCCTTGATGATAAGACAATTAACCCTGCGCAAGGAAGTAAAGAACTGATTGAAACATTGAAAGCGGGCTACATGTGTAACAATGCGACACTAGTAGAGGATAAGGAGCAGTACGGCATAGTAGGAGACCCGACAGAAGGCGCTTTGGTAGTCTCAGCACGCAAAGCTGGTATTTCAACGGATCGTAGCAAATTGGATGAGATACCTTTTGCTGCCGAGCAGCAGTATATGGCCACAATGCACGAAGGTGTGTCAGAAAATGTAGTCTACGTAAAAGGCTCCCCGGAGCGTATTTTAATGATGTGTCAAAACCAGTTGTGCGATGGTAGCGTTGAGACTCTACTGACTGACGAGCTCGAAAATAAAGTGGATGAGATGGCGGGCGAAGCTTTGAGAGTGCTTGGTATGGCATATAAGCGCGTTGCAAAAGCTAAAAAGTCGCTTAATCCGGAGGATCTTGAAGGACTAACTTTCCTCGGACTGCAGGGGATGATAGATCCGCCAAGAGCGGAAGTGATTGAGGCGGTCCAGAAATGTAAACGTGCGGGAATAAGGGTAGTGATGATTACCGGTGACCATGCGCAGACGGCGAAAGCAATCGCACAAAGGTTAGGAATCGGAGAAGGCGAGGATACGGTGTTGACCGGTGAAGAACTGTCGAGAATGAGTGATGAGCAACTATATGAAGTTGTGGATACCGTTTCGGTATATGCACGAGTTGCCCCGGAACATAAATTTCTGATTACCAAACAAATACAGAAGAGAGGGGATGTCACTGCTGTTACCGGCGATGGCGTAAATGATGCACCTGCACTAAAAGCTGCGGACATAGGGATAGCTATGGGAATAACAGGAACTGAAGTGAGCAAGGAAGCGGCGGATATGATTCTAACGGATGATAACTTCGCCAGTATCGTGTCCGCAGTGGAAGAGGGCAGACATGTCTTCGAGAATATCCGGAAAGTTATCTTATACACGCTGCCCACAAATGGTGGGCAAACTCTGTTAGTATTGGGTGCCATCCTGCTTGCACCGTTTATAACACTCTTCGGGGTGCGTCTACCAGTGGAGCCAGTGCAAATCCTGTGGATAAATTTGATCGATGCCGTTGCACTTGCACTTCCAATCATCCGGGAACCGCAGGAAAAAGGGCTACTCGAAAGAGCGCCGCGAGATCCTAAAGAACGGATTACTGATAGCCCCTTCTTCAAGAAGGTTGGGATAGTATCACTGGCAATGGCACTCGCAGGATTCTTGATATATTACTACTACGGTATGCCCGCCTGCACCGATTCAGGAGTAAACGAGCTACTGCTGACACAAGCTCAAACCGCGACATTCACCACTGTAATGCTTGTTCATATCTGTTATCTCTTTACCGCGCGGTCAATAACAAAGTCGGCATTTACGTTCAGTCCATTTTCAAATAAATGGGTGCTCATCGGTGCTGCCGTGGCTATCGGATTGCAGCTTGCGATAATCTATGCACTTCCTGCTATAGGCGTTAATCCGTTTAGAACCGCACCATTACCCGTAGAGTGGTGGATACCGATGATTTTAGTTGCACTGCCGATATTCTTTGTAATAGAGTTCGAGAAGTTCCTGACAAGGCGGTTTGGGAAAGAGGAGGTTTGAAAAGAGAGTAGCTGATCAAAAACCACGAGATTACACAAGATTAACACAGGAATTTAGGGTTGTAGCGGGGGAATTCGTCCAGTTGGACATTTTTACTATTTGCAAACACGATGGAAATGTTGGGTACGATGGATGAAAAATTAAAAAATCACTAACTTTTTCGATTGTGCTGAAAGAAATAAATAAACGAAAGCTATACATATTATACAATGAAGATCTTTGTTAGTTCAACGTATTTGGACTTGAACAAGTATCGGGCTGAAGCAAAGAAGGCGATAGAAGAAAGTGGAAACGAATTTGTAGGAATGGAAACGTTTCAGAGCCACACGCATGAACCTTCGGAATTT
>JAYEJE010000121.1:0-2022 GCA_034660415.1 Methanobacteriota archaeon
TGAGACGTTAAATGGACATGTAATTAGCGTTGATCCCGGCAAGTACAGAGCGAATGTAATTGTGAATAAATCTCTAACGATCAACTCAACATCCGGAAATCCCGCGGATACTGTTGTTCTGGCTGCGGATCCAGACGCGAATGTATTTAGTGTGTCTGCTGATTATGTAAATATATCTGGGTTCACTGTGCAGGGTGCGGATGAATTGCTGAGAGCTGGTATACATCTCAATTCGACAAATAATTGCATTATAGCGAACAATAATGTCGCGAACAATTTTTATGGATTCCTGTTGCAGAATTCTTCAAATAGCTCCATCTATCATAACGACATCACAAACAACTCCAACCAGGCATACGATAACACCGGTACTAACGCATGGAACAGCAGTTATCCTTATGGTGGTAATTATTGGGGTGATTATATAGAGGAATACAAAGCGGAGTATAACGGAGATCCCGAAGATAAAAGATGTGGCGCAAATCAGGATCAGATATGTGACGGCGACGGGATATGGGATAAGCCCTATAAGTGTATTGGCGGTGATGCAAATGCAACGGACAATTACCCGCTAGTGTCTCGGTATTGCTCGATACCCGCAGACAAATACCTCTTCATAGAGAAATGGACACAGTGGATAGTGGAGGTATTAGACGGCGATTTTTGTCTTTGTATCGATAGACCAACTTATGAGTACAATGCTTCTGTGGGTGAACTTTATCCTTATACTGTTTCAAGAGTCCGGGTGAACGACACATTAGTGGGCATATACGGTAGTGGTACTTCATTGCACGTGATCAATGGAACAGGAGGCGGAGCAGCTAGTGGACTTACCGGGTGTTACAGCATCCCTTTTATCGATTCTGAGTTGACAATCATGGCGATTTATGCTGATGGTAGCGCGAAAGTCATGTTTGGCGCTGAGGCCAGAGTACTAAACCCGGGTGACGAATGGCAGGAAACTAGGGGTCCGGTAAAGCGATCCGAAGAAACAGGTGCTCTTATTAATGAGTCTTTCGTTACGGTGATAAAGAATTTTGGGCTGTGGGACAAATCTAAAATCGCGCAACATGCAGTTATTGGCGATATAGTTAGCGATACGGGGTTCTATGAAGGCCAAAAAGTAATACTAGACGGTGAATACCGGGGCTGGAACTGCTCAGGAGTAAGTGGTCCCGGGATAACAAGGAGCGACTGGTGCGTTCGTGATGGGACGGAGATCACGGATATTATATACGTAACAGGGAAGAGTTCTGGGTTAGATTATCCGGAGGATATGGGCGAAAGAGTGATTGTTACTGGTTTTGTCCGGGTCACAGAAAGAGATATTGTATATATCGAGGCAACGAACGTAGAGATATTAAAAACTGGATTATTGATGAGCGAGATAGTATCGAGCGGAACGAGACAGTGAAACCAGCGGTAAATGCGGTAGAAGGTATTCTACCGCCTCTCGAGCTGGGTAGGTGGGAGCGGCAATCAATACCGCTGCAGGTTTCTGAACAGTATAAAGCGCTATTCAGTGCCTTTAGCAGTTATTTCGAGGATGAAATGAACGCTATTGGCGATGATACTCTGGGTCAGGAGCTTGACATTTTGGATACGCTTAGTGGATACGAATAAAAGGGTGTATTTGTATAGCGAAATAAAAAACCACGAGATTTCACAAGATTAACACAAGAAATTAGGATTGTTTTTGTATATAGTAGCCAATAGAATAGTGTACTGAAACTACGTAATCCTCTTTTTTACGAGGAATAGAGAAGATGAAGTTGTGTCGCTAATTTCCTAACACTCGGAAATCGTTGCTCGTTCTTCAACAATGTAGAGTAGAACAGACGAACAAGGTAACTTTTGTGCAGTATGTGAGACCAGTGGTGTGAGATTCCCTGAAACTAAAGGGACGGTATTCTACAACAGATACCTCTAGGAAGACCAGATTATCATGATATGCAAGTTACTAGTTGAGAAAAATGGTGTCAGGGCGATTGAACGCATAAGGGAGATTCACCAAGACACCCT
>JAYEJE010000122.1:0-2018 GCA_034660415.1 Methanobacteriota archaeon
GGGGGTGGGAGGAACCGCACCCGATTGTGCAGAGAGTATAGATGATATGGTGCAGAGTGCGACAAGACCGGAGGTGGAGTTAAAGTTATGAGTGAAGAAGCTCGTTATTTAGGCCGTCAGCCGTGGTCAATGGCAGCGGAGGGCATTTTAGCACTAATTATCGGCGCTTTTATTTTAGCTTGGCCTGGACTGACACTGGTTACGCTAACCTGGATTGTCGGCATATTTGTACTTCTAGCGGGTATATGCGCACTTATCTCCCTGATAGGCTCGCATAAAGGGCAGCGTGGAGTACTAATAGCTGGGGGGCTGTTAGGTATAATATTAGGGTGCATCTTCCTTGCATGGCCGATAGGTACTACTGCGGTACTACTTTGGTTGCTAATGATATGGCTAGTGCTTTACGGTATATACAGGATTGTGCATGCCATTCGGCAACCGCCGGAAGATCATAGTAGATGGCTAGACATTTGTCTTGGTATTATTTCGCTAGTAGTCGGCGTGATTCTGATCGCTCTCCCGACACTAGAAGGGTTGGATGATCTGGCCTTGCTATTGGGTATTTATGCGGTTATCGCCGGCATAATACTTATTTCCCTCGCCGGCGCGGAGTGGAGCAAGCGCAAGCATATGCAAACAGGGTAGCACCAAGCAACAAATAACAGTAATTCAACGCTAGATAAAGGAAGGGGTTACAAATAAATGCCCCTTCCGGGAACTTTTTTTTCACTGTTACGATACATGATACAGGACTATGATTTATACAAATACCTATCTTAGCGTACCACGCCGTACAATGGAAATTAACAGCCAAATACCTATTCCCAGCGCTATAAAAAAGAAGACTACATCAACCTCTATTCCCCACAGGGAATACGGTACCGAAGCAATGGAAATAAGAGCTGAAGCGACCAGGAAAGCAGCCATAATAAGTGCAAATGATAGTCGATCGGTAATCCTTTCGAGACTATCAATCAAAGGTTCAAGACCAAAGATCTCAAACTTAATCTTTCCCTCACCTCGTTTCACCAATGTCAGCAGATCATTCAGCGTGTATGGCAGCTCAAGCATTAGCTTGGTTGATTCCAGAGCCGAGCTAGATATTTCTTTGATTGCCCTTTCCGGATCCAAACGCTCCATAGCCAGCTGCTCTGCGTACGGTTTGGCATGTGCCATCAGATTAAGGTCCGGGTCCACTTCCGCACACACACCTTGTATGGACGACAATGCTTTTCCGAGTAAGTAGAAGTCACGTGGTCCTTTCAAGTCATACGCAGTAATCAGATCCGAAATCTCACCAAGAAAAGCACCTAAGTCAAAATCTGCTAAGGTAGAACCAAAGGCGTACATTTTGATCAGTTCGGCAATATCTGATTCTAACTCTTCTTCATTCATGCTCTGGCCACCTCGGCCTAAGGACATAATAGTCCGCGTAAGTTTTCGTTCATCTTGCGTTACAACGCCAATAAGAATATCAGCTAACTGTTCTCGAAGCCGTGCCGACAGCGTTCCCATCATACCAAAATCAAGGAAACAAATGATACTGTCTTCCAGGACTCTGATGTTTCCCGGGTGTGGGTCCGCGTGAAAGTACCCATGTTCAAAAATTTGTTTGAGCACGAGCTCTGAAGCCCGAGATGCCACTAGCTTTGGATCTATTCTAAACTGCTCTTGCACTTCTGGTATTATACTATCCGTGATTTTGACCCCGCCAATGAACTCCATCGTCAAGATTTTCTCGGTGGTGTACTTCTTATAGGCTTTAAGCACATGTATAGTCGGATCATCCTGGTAATCGGAATCGAAATGCGCGACATTCCCCGCTTCTATTTTGAAGTTCAGTTCCTTCCTGATTGCACGTGCAAATTCCGATACTAACGTTTCTGGGTCTATACCTATCTCTGCCTTCTGCTTCTTCTTAAGTCGCTTGGCATAGTCCTGCATTATCACCAGGTCTATCTCTATTAGATCGGCAATACCCGGACGTTGAACCTTGATTGCAACTTCTTCGCCTTCGG
>JAYEJE010000123.1:0-10572 GCA_034660415.1 Methanobacteriota archaeon
TCACAATACACGTTAAAGTTTCACACTTTAATTTTTCTTTCGAAATGTTGCAATCTTGAGAATAAAATTAGTACATCATGAAAAAGTCGGATCTTCCGCAGAGTGTCTTAACCCCCCTTCTTACCCTTATACCCCTTATACACCTCACGTTGCACGATGAACCGCATTATCTCATTTGTTCCCGCGGGAATCATAGACAACCTCGCCATCCGAAACGCCCATTCCGCAGGGTATTCGTCCGTGAGTCCCCGACCACCCAATATCTGTACAGTATTATGCGCAACTTCGTAAAACGCCTCAGAAGCAAGAAGCTTTGCCATCGCCGATTCCTGCTCTGCTTCGAACCCCACATCAATCAGCCTAACGGTATGATAGACCATCAATTTAGCAGCTTCTAACTTCGTCACCATGTCCGCGATTTTGAAACTTATTGCCTCGAATCGGCTTATCGCGGTCCCGAACTGCTCCCTATCCATTGAATATTCGACCGCGAGTTCTAGTATTGGTCTCGCCTCGCCAACTAACATCGCGGCATATAACACTCGCTCAATAGATAACTCATCGAACATTACCCGCGCCCCTTCGTTCTCGCCGCCGAGCATGTCTTTCCCGGCTATTCGCACATCATCAAACCGGAGATAAGAATTTACCGTGCCTGGAAACCCGCCCAGTAGCTTATAATCACGCTCCACCTCAAATCCCTTAGCGTCTGATTCCACAATGAACACGCTCATTCCACTTGCCGGATCAACCTCCGGATTTGTTATCGCCCATACTAAGAGGAGCTCCGCTTTGCTACCATTTGTTATGTTCCTCTTCTCTCCACAGATCAGATACTCATCGCCATTTCGCTCTGCCCTTGTCTTGATACGCATAACGTCACTTCCCGCTCCGGGCTCGGTTATCGCAATCGCACCGATCTTAGCACCGCTTTTCATTGCAGGCAAATAGATACTCTTCTGATCCTCGTTACCATATCGTGCAATCGTTGCGTATGCATAAGAGGAGGTGGAATGTATCCATGCTAGAGGCACGCAAGCAGCGCCTAGTTCCTCTGCCAATATCGCTTCATATACCAATTTCCCCCTGCCACCATATCCTACCGGCAATACAGGCGCTAAGAAGCCGGCCTCGCCAAGTTTACCGTAGAGTGCCCGCGGATAAAAATCCCGTTCATATATCTCACGCTCTATCTTCTTCGCATCCACGCCCTCAAGGAACGCTCTCAGCGATTCTCGGAATTCGCTCTCAGCCGCAGAGAAAAGGAACTCTTCTTTATTTTGCATCTTCATCTTGATTCACACGAATTTAGCAACAAGTTCGCCCCTTCTTACGCCTATATCATTCGCTATCGGTTCGCATTTCGCTCTGAAAAGGTATATTAACCGGCCGTTCAGCTCTAATTTCGATTCAAACTCCGATATTGATTCGTAGTTCCCCATCCCCTTCGCTATCACCAGATACCTATCATCGCTGAACACGTCCATGAACTCCCCCTCCGCTTCTTCTAATGATACACCTATGTATGCACCACTCGGAATTATCTTACACCCCGCTTCGGAAGAAGAGATACCCGCTTCCTTCAGATCTTCTATCGTTGCATCGTTTATAACAGGTGCGCTCTTCGGCGACACAATCACCTCTTTACCCATTTTTATCAACTCCCTTATCACAAACACATCGAAAAATACCTCGCCTGCATTGTCCGTTAGATATATCAACCGGTCTCGGCTATTTATCGCAGCTAAAATCACGCTCCTATCCCAATTAAGTTTCTCGTTTAAAGTCCGCAAGAAATCACGCCTAAAAATTTCATCGCTGTATAAGTACCCTTTTACACCGTATTCCATTGAATTCGCCGCTGCCGCTATCCGTATCAACGCTTCTAGTTTATCTCTTGCCGCATTGTAAAATGTATACGCTTCTAAAAGCAACCCTTTTGCTACTTTGTTACTTCGCCGTTTTACCAATTCGTGAGGGTCTTCCACGCCACTTCGCCTCTTTAATATTCTCTCCCTCTCGGTGCCAAAAAAAACAGGCGCGTTCAGTTCACCTTCGAGATGCTCAAAAAGGAAAGCAATAAAATCCTTCAACACAAGTATCTTTTCGCTATCCTCCTCAAATAGAATATCACACCCATATTTTGTCCTTTCTACCAAGCAAGGGATACAGTCGGATTTAAGCTTCATTTCCTGTTTGTTCAAACTTTAAAATGTGCCATCACAAATTTGAATACCTCATACAATAATAAATAAGATAGAAATAAACATTTAAGCTATAGTAAAAGAGGATAAAAGTGAGGTAGTTTATAGGTTACAGGTTAGAAGAAAAAGAAGGAGGAAAAAGGAAAAGATGGTAGAGAAAGAGCATATGAATCTGGCAATGATTGGGCATATTGACCATGGCAAGTCAACACTGTTGGGTCGGTTGCTAACAGAGGCAGGAGCGATAGATCCTCATATAATAGAAGAGTACAGGAAAAAGGCAGCAGAGATAGGAAAAACGACTTTCGAGTATGCCTGGGTGATGGATACTTTGGCAGATGAAAGGGAGAGGGGAATAACAATAGATGTTGCCCACCAAAGGTTTGATACTAACAAGTATTATTATACGATTGTGGATTGCCCTGGACACAGGGATTTCGTGAAAAATATGATCACCGGGACATCACAGGCTGATGCAGCGGTGTTGGTAGTAGATGCTAAGGACGGTATAAAGGCTCAGACGAAGGAGCACGTATTCTTATCCAGAACTTTGGGTGTGACTCAGTTGATCATAGCTATAAATAAAATGGACCGTGTGAATTACGATCAGAAGCGCTATGAGGAGTTAAAAAAGGAGTTACTAGCACTTCTGGGGATGGTGGGCTACAAGGAGGAGCACGTCATCTTTATTCCCGTTTCCGCACTTGATGGCGTGAATATAACAAAGAAGAGTGACAAAGAGACCTGGTTCGACGGGCCTACGCTTTTAGAAGCGTTAGACCTCATGAAAGTGCCAGATAAGCCAGTTAATCTTCCGCTTAGAATACCAGTGCAAGATGTATATACAATCACCGGTGTAGGGACCGTGCCAGTAGGGCGAGTGGAAACAGGAAAGATGAAGAAAGGAGACACTGTGATTTTCAACCCGCCTGCTGTGAAAGGAGAGGTGAAAACAATAGAGATGCATCATGAGGAGGTCGAAGAAGCTATCCCCGGTGACAACATCGGCTGGAATGTTCGTGGAATAAGCAGGACTGAGATAAGGCGAGGTGATGTTTGTGGGCCTGTGGATAACCCGCCAACGATTGTTGATGAGTTCACGGCACAGATAGTAGTACTCCAGCATCCAAGTGCAATTACCGCTGGATATACCCCTGTTTTCCATACCCATACTGCGCAGGTCGCTGCTACGATACTGGAAATTACTAAGAAGATGGACCCTAAGACAGGTGCGACTGTGGAAGAGAATCCAGACTTTATAAAAGCGGGCGATGCCGCTATCATAAAAGTAAAACCGACAAGACCTTTAGTCATCGAGCGTGTAAAGGAGATACCACAGCTCGGCAGGTTTGCAGTCCGGGACATGGGGCAAACAGTTGCTGCTGGTATGGTAATAGACCTAAAGGAGAAATAAAGCAAGGCTAGCAGGAAGAGGGAACGAAATGAATCAAAAGGCACGGATAAAACTATCGAGTATAGACCATATGAAATTGGATGAGATATGCCATCAAGTAAAAAAGATCGTTGAGACCACTGGTGTTAGAATGTCAGGCCCCATTCCTCTTCCCACAAAGAAGCTGATGGTTCCGTGTAGAAAAAGCCCGGATGGCGAAGGGTCCCCTACATGGGATCATTGGGAAATGCGCATACATAAGCGGTTAATAGACCTAGAAGCAGATGAAAGAGCTCTGCGGCAACTTATGCGCATACCCATACCCAAAGATGTCCATATAGAGATCGTATTGAAAGGCTAAAATAGAAAGATATAAATGCTGGAAGTATCATATCTTGCATTTATAACATAAATGGAGGCAGTAATGTAAAATGGGCGTAGTACCAGATGAGGAAATAAAGGAGAAGGATGAAGAAATAGCTGCATTGGTAAAGGATATAGGCGATTTAGTAGGCGAGTTTAAAAGCGCAGCGGAAGAGGATCAGAGGACAGAACTGATAAATAAAATAACGGAAAAGGAGAAGGACTTGCGTGCCGTAAGGCAGAAAAAAGGACAATTTAAAGCAGTGCTAGCGAAACCCACAAAACTCTGGTAAATTCATTCTTAACTCTCTTAAACAAAACAAAAAGAAGAAAAAAAATATTTTTTCTTTTCTATTTTATATTATTTTAGTAATTTCTCTGGCATTGTTGTTGTTTGTGCGTCCAACCCACATTCTTTCACAGTAAGTCCCATTGCGAGCCCGAGGAACTGCGTGGCGAAAAGTATGGGGAAATCAAAGGATGTGCCGAAAGCCTTGTTCATCTCCTCTTGACCTCGGTCAAGCTGCAAATGGCAGAAAGCACAGGGATGAATCATACAATCACAGCCCACTTCTATCGCACTCACCAATTTCTGACGCATCCATTCCAGAGATTGAACTGAGTCGGCAGTTCGGTTTCCGCCACCAGCACCACAGCACATCAATTTGTCCTTATAATCTACGTCTTTTGCACCTGTTACCTTTACAAGATCCTCCAGGATATATGGTGTTTCCGAAGACCCGTGTCCCCTTACTTCTCTTGGCTTGAGGAAATGACAGCCATAATGCACTGCTACATTCACATCGTTCATCGGCTTCGTTATCTTCTCCTTTATTCTGTCCAAGCCAATAACGTCATGAAGAACCACAATTGAATGGTTCACCTTTGTAGTGCCTTTAAATTCTCTTCCGAATTCGCCTAATATCTTATTGGTCTTCTCTTTTAACTTTGGATTCGCCCGTAGTAAATGGTCAGCTTCTTGGAGTGATCCGTAACAACCATTACACGTCACAACTATCTCCAGGTCCATCTCCTCCGCAATAGCGAGATTACGCGCTGCTACCGGCAGCCACGTATTCATGTCAAAAGAGCCAAAAACACCAGGCGCTGGACAACAGGAAGCACCCATCATCTCTTCTGTCCCTATCCCAAACTCTTTTAGTATCGTCTTCGTTGCTGCCTCTATCCCCGGATACCGGTTCGGCGTAATACAACCGAGGAAATAAGCATATTCCGTTGGATTTTCCGTCATTTTTTACCCCCTTTATCCATCCCTTTTAAATTCATTGTGGCCCAATCAAAATCAATCATCGCGTCATACCCTGTCGCCTTAAATATCGCCTGCACCTGCTCCAATTGATCTTTGTGTTTCTGCGCGGTCGGAGGCTGCGATTCAAGACCTACCGCCTCTCGCAATTTCATCTGGTCCGGACCGATCGGCACCGCATGCCCGGTCTTCATCACATAAACGCCAATCATCCTGTGTGGAACAGACATGTGCCCCTCCTTCGCCGCTAAGTTCCGTATCGTTCTTATTATATCTGTCACTTTTACACCCTTAGGACATCTTTCATAACAGGTGTAACACGTTGAGCAGAACCACAATTCGGGGGCGTTAAAAATCTCCTCTCTCATATCCACCAGAGCCATCTGCATTAACTTCCTCGTCCTTAACGCCGTGTTCCTCCCGGAAGGACAGCCGCCAGTGCACTTACCGCATTGCACACATTCTCTGAGCGTTTCTAAATGCTCCTTACCAAAAATCGCTCCACCACAATCAACTATGTCTTCATATAACGTTCCCATTTGAGTATTCCTCCTTACATATTATTTACTAATCTTCCTTTTTATATGGGTTTGAGTTATCATTATAAATAATTTGCGCTTTTTTCATGATTTTTACACTTGCACTATCTTCGCCTCATCCTTCTCTAAATCGAGTATGGCAACCGTTCTCCTTCTCGTAAGGTGCCCGCGACATTCTCCGAGATTTATCATCAACGCTTTATCCTCTTTCTTTTCTATCTCCGCTTTATGTGTATGCCCATATCTCACCACATCATAAGCGCCCGATACAGCCAACGCCCCCACTATCTTTGGTTTATGCGTCACAATTAGCTTCTTCGCGGTGAGTGCAAACACATACGGGTCTTTTATATAGCACCCCTACCGCTTTTTCTATTGCTTCGAGATCATCATGAGTATCTACGATTATTCCCCGTTTCATTCATTCCGCTCCCATCTCTACCATAAATAAGTAATTAAAATTATATTTGTATAGTAATCTGATTTTAAAAAATAAGCAGATGGCATCCTCATCCATAAAACGAAGCTACACCATCGTTGGCATAGATCCCGGTACCACGATAGGAGTTGCCATGCTCGACCTTGATGGAAGACCAATAGACGTATTTAGCTCAAAGAATTATTCGGTCTCAGAGGTAGTAGCGCGGATAATATCGCTTGGAAAGCCTTTGATAGTCGCTTCTGACGTCACACCCACCCCTTCAATGGTAAAAAGGATAAGCAGCATCTTCTCCACTCTAGTCCCGGAACTAGACGAATCGCTCTCACTGGAGGAGAAGATTACACTGACGAAGGGAGCAGGCTATGAATATAAAAATGCCCATGAAAGGGATGCTTTAGCTGCTTGTGTCAATGCATTAAAGCGATATAAGAAGAAATTCTCGCAGGTGCAGAAGAAGACGCCGGCGGGAGTGGACGTGGAAGAGGTGAAGGCGCAGGTGGTTAAAGGTGTCTCTATAAGTGCAGCAATAGACAAATTAATTAGTCTGGAATGGGAGAATAAAGAAGTTATAAGAGTGGAGCGGCCAGAAGAGAAGAAGAGCAACGAAGAAAGCGAAACTATCCTCAAATTACGCAGAATTATAAAGCAGAAAGAAGAGAAGATAGCGATGCTAGAAGAGCTCATGACCACTTTAAAGGCAATGGAGGCTGAAAAAGCGCTTAAAATAAGTTGTTTGAACCACAAACTCGATTCTATGAGGTCTGAAGGGAGAAGAGAGATGGCAGTAATAGAAGAGATACGGCGGAGAGACAATAAGATAGTGCGGCTGAGAGAAGAATTAAAAGAAAAGGACGAGCTGAATGCACAATTACGGATAATCCTAGAAGAACTGAAAGGAAAAAGAGAAGTAAAGGGCGGGAAAAGGATAAAGCAGATAAAATCTTTCTCTCATGATGCAATCTTAGATGCACATCGGCGGTATGGGCTAAAAAAAGGTGACGTTGTATTCCTCGAGGACGGTAGTGGTGGCGGGGCAAGCACAGCGGAACTGTTAGCGAAGAAGGGTATTAGTGCGGTAATATACGGTAAAGATATATCGCATTTCGCCACTAATACGTTTCTTGTGTTTCGCATTCCCACTTTTTCTATTGATGAGATACCTTTACTGCTAAAGGAAGAGAATGGCGATTTCGTCTTTGTGGACCAGCATTTGCTGAACGAGAAGATGAAGGAGTGGAAGGCAGGAAAGAAGAGAAAAGAGGTGATACTGTTCAGATAGACCCCTAATGTTTTTTTGGTCTTTTACGCGATTTTTGACAAAACCATATCATTATAATAAATAGAGGTGCATGGTATGTAATATGTGTGGTGGAAAAGAATGATGATAAGCGTGAATGAATATGGATTGGATGTATTTGAAGAGATGATGGACAACGCGGATGAGTTGCAGGTGGGCATAGAAGAGTTGGCTAACGGGACAACGATAATAGATGCCGGGGTGGAAGAAGAAGGGGGACTAGAAGCAGGGTTATACTTATCACGGATATGCATGGCGGACCTTGCGGATCTCAAATTCAGCAGCTTTGATCTCGGTGAAATGGTCGTGCCTGCAATAGAGGTTACTACGGACCATCCGGTAATCGCCTGCATGGCATCGCAATTTGCGGGATGGCGGATAAGTGTGAATAAATTCTTCGGTATGGGTTCCGGACCCGCAAGAGCACTTTCACTCAATCCGAAAGAGTTATATGAGAAGATAGGATATGAAGACGACGCAAATGAGGCCGTGTTGGTTTTAGAATGTGGCAGTATGCCAGATGAAGAAGTGACGGAAGGAATATCGAAGGCATGCAGGGTAGAACCAGAAGACCTTTATATCGTGGTGGCGCCAACAGCATCCATTGCGGGCTCTGTACAGATTTCTGCCAGAGGCGTGGAAACAGGCGTTCACAAGCTCGAGTCTTTAGGTTTTGACATAAACCGCATAGAACACGCTCATGGTATCATACCAATCTCACCTATTGTTGGTGATGATGTGAAGTGCATGGGTTCGACCAATGATTGTATCATATACGGTAGTCACATTTATTACGTGATAAAATACGATGATGTGGAAGATTTGAAGGGATACCTGAAGAAAGTGCCTTCGCAGATCTCAAAGGACTATGGGAAACCGTTCTACACAACATTTAAAAATGCGGGTTTCGACTTCTACAAGGTAGATGCAGCCATGTTTGCACCTGCGCAGATCACGGTAAATGAACTGAACAGCGGAAAGACATTTACAAGTGGGAAGATAAATAAAGAGGTGTTGCGGGAGTCTTTTGGTATTGAGTCACTATAATATAAAATCCCGGCAATTTAGCCCAGTACCCACACAACCTTCCCCCTTTCTTCTTTACTTTTTATCTTACCATGATATTCCATATTTTCTAATACCGCATTTAGAAGGTGATATGGCACGTAAAAGTCAAATTCTTCTTTCATAGCAGCTCTTATTTCTTCTATACTCAGCACACCATTAGCAATCACCCGCCCCATTAAGTCCATCAAATCCTCATGAATGCTCCAGATATATACCACCCATTTCCAGTCTTTCATGAGCTCGCCATAGAAATCGGGAATGAACGAGGAGGAAGTTTTATGCTGTAATGTTGCAGTTCTTACCTCTTTTGCGCCCATAGATTTAATATATTCAACAACAAGCTTTAGGCTGTCACCGGTGTCCGTTATATCATCTGCTATTAATACTTGCTTATCCTTTAGTTTCGCCTCTGCCGCATCGTCAAGCCCATATTTCAGTTCCGCGGTACCGGTAATTGTGGCCGTTACACCCCAGTGTTCCATCTTCAAGCTGAGCAGATCCTTAAGCAAGAAGAAATCGCAAAGTACACGAGCTAAGTACCAGCCGCCCCTTGCCACGCCAACTATAACCTCCGGCTTGAATCCCGCTTCCTTTATATCGTCTCTTACATCCTTGCAAAGATCATACGCATAGTTCCAGTCAACAAGAATACAGCTAAATTTGTCTTGCATAATAAATATTTGTGCCTCCTATACTTTAGACAATATGCGTATGTTCTATCTAAATAAAACAAAAGGAGGTCATACTTTATTTATATAGAATAAAAATGGAAGAAAGAGAGGATTTGGAGAAGGCGGAGTATCTTATAGATTGTCTCAAAGAATTGGTCAAGATACCCACATATGTGCCGCCTGGAGAGAATTACGGAAAGATAGTGGATTGGCTTATACCTGTATTTGATGATTTAGGGTTTGAATGTGAACGGATAGAGATGCCAGAGGATGTTTACGAAGCAAGGCAAAAGAGTGCGGAGTTAAGCGGCGAGAGAGTGAACCTTCTTGCTACTAAAGATTGCGGTGCAAAAGAAAGTGTAGATATATACACGCATTTAGATGTGGTTCCCGCAGGTGAGGGTTGGAGCACGCCGCCTTTTAACCCTGTAATCAAAGAGGGTAGGATATATGGACGCGGTGTAGCGGACTCAAAGGGCAGTGTCGCATCGCTTTTAGCTGCGTTACGTGTGATGAAAGAGCAGGACATAAAGAGCAAGTATAATCTCAGGGTTGCATTGACCACGGATGAAGAGCTAGGGACCTACTCGGGGTTGTGCTTCTTTGCGGATTATGGATTACTAAAAGGTGATTATTTACTCTGTATGGATGGCGATAACGAAGGGGTATGCATAGCAACGAACGGGGTAATGAACTGGGAGATGACAGTATATGGTAAATCCGCTCACAGTTCCATTCCTTTTTCAGGTGTGAATGCGATAGAAAAGGCAATGCTGGTGATGGGCGAGTTAAATGGCTTGAAAAGGCAGATAGAGAGTATGGAATCGAAAGCCCCGTGCGGCCCTATTATGAGAGAACTAACAGGTCAGAAGCACATAAAGCCTGTTTTTAACGTTACTATGATTTCTGGCGGTGTAAAGGAGAATGTAATACCACCGAGCTGCACCTTACGGGGTGATCGGAGATATATCCCGGAGGAAAAAGAAGAGGAAGTGATAAAGGAACTAGAGGATGCAGTAGAAACGATAGGGGCAAAACACGGAGTAGAGATAGAGCTGCATTGTAAGCCGGGATTCCCGCCTATGTTCGCCGAGCAAAGCGGCGAATGGACAAAGCGAGTTCAGGATGCCGTATCGGACGCATTTGGCGTTTATAAACCCATAATCGGTGTGCAAGGCGGTTTGGATGTCGCATATGCAGTTCAAAGGACGAATCAGCCGGTTTGTGCTTTTGGCGTTGGCTGTTTCGTGGATTGCAACCCGCATGGACCTGATGAAAACGTTGCAATAGCGGATTTAGAGAATTATGTGCGGTTTTTGGTAGGGTTG
>JAYEJE010000124.1:0-1992 GCA_034660415.1 Methanobacteriota archaeon
ATGGGTGCTATACACTGGCCGCACGCATAAAAGAAGCTACACTCTCAGGATATAATTTTGAAGTGTACGACAAGTATATATCTTCTAGCACAATAGGACCAGGGAAACAAGTTGAATTTCCATTTAAAATAAAGGCACCGTATGAAGATGATTTATACATGCTGAAATTTTACGCTAGCACTAAAAATATGCTGGGCGCAACTGGTAACAGCGTTCGCCATTACATCCCGGTACTCGTGAGTAGTAGTAGCCCAGAGATATTGCTTTTGGATGTATCAGAAGAGAGTATCAAATTGGAAGTGACGAATGATGGTTTTTCGAAAGTTGATGGCGTCGTTGTTGTTGCTTCTGATATTAGAGGAATGGAATTACAAAAGGAAAGTGTCTACATTGGAGAGATGAACCCCGGGGAATCTGCGATAGTGGTATTTAATGTCAGTAGTGTAGCAGCGGAAAAACTGGATAGCTGTGCGGATTTCCGGCTTGTATTTAATAACTGGATAAATGAGCACGAATCAGAATCGAAATCTGTGAAAATACCGCATCCCACTATTGAAAACGAGGCTAAAAACGAATGGCAACCCCTTACAGCAACTCAGAACTACACAACTACACCAGAAGAAACGCGAAAAGACGTTGCTACCAAGATACCGGGATTTGGACTCCTAACCTATATGTTCATGTTAGTCGTGATAGCGTATTTGAAGAGAAACCTGGCAAAAATTTGATTGCTCTTGATTAATAATATGGATTAGTGGTTGAGTTTGCTATAGAAGTGGGACACTCTTGCATGTGGAAGGAGTGTCTGAAATGAACAAAAAGTTATTAATATTTAAACGTAAGAAAGCAAAATAACTGCACGAGAAAGGTTGGAGTAACCGTAATATAGCTCGCTACCTGGTTTAGTTTGGAATAAGAGTAGGACAGTTAAACAGGTCTATAAACTCAACACCCACTGCTATGCTCTTCATAAAGGGCTGAGGGAGCTCCCAGATGTAGCATAGAGAGGCACGATAAGTCCGATAGCCGCATTGATGTTTTCTGGAGCGAAGAGGAAGAAAACTTCAAGCGGATAATTTCGAGAGAAATAGGACTTATCATGCCGGATAGTGTATTAATTTAACGGCATGAGAGCAGGTAGTTAGCGGTTCATAAAGGTATATCGGTCGCTCCACTTTACCGCAAGCGGCCAATATACTATGACTAATGGGCTTAGGTGGTTACATGCTATTAAAATCAAATTTTGTAATAAAGAAGGTTATATCTAATCGAGCATATTTAATAACATAGTGATGTGTCTGAGTGTCCCACCTTCATTCCAAACTCAACCATTAGTATTACAAATTTTATCTGTGGATGGATGACCAATAGTTCTGGAAACATACGAAAAGCCATCAAATAATTGTATATTCCTCCCGCTTTATTATCAGTTCTATTAAGAAATAGCGGAGGATTTATATAGGTAGAAGTTATTATATATGATTATGAGGTCATACGAAGTTGTTGAAACGCTGAGGAAGAGCAGAAAAGCTATCTTCTCGCCCAGTGATATAACAAAGATAACAGGACAAAGCGGGAGCGGAGTTTATGTGCTGATAAACAGATTACATAATAAAGGGCTGATCACAAAACCATTAAAAGGGGTTATCTCGCTTTCTCAGGACCCTTTTGTCATCTCAAGTCAGTTATATCCCCCCTCTTATATCTCTTTCATCACGGCATTATATCTTCACGGCAAAATTCAGCAGGTAATAGACCGGATTTTTATTGTGTCAGCGCGAAAAAGAAGACAAATCAAGGTGTTTGGGATGGACGTTCAGTTTGTAACATTAAAGCGAGCGATGATCTTTGGATATAAGAAAGAGAGAAAAGAGAATTCTTATGTTGTTGTTGCAGATGTGGAGAAAGCGATTATAGATTGTCTTTATCTCCCACGATATTGCCGGTTAGCAGACATCATTGATATTTTAGAGGAGGATGATGAGGTGGACA
>JAYEJE010000125.1:0-10521 GCA_034660415.1 Methanobacteriota archaeon
ACTTTCTCAAAATCTCTTACAACTGACTCTATCCCCCATCGCTCAAGATCGCATTCTCCTTCTGAGCGGAGAGAGAGCACAACTTTTTTATCGTCTTTACTCGTGAACTTAGCGGTTTTTATGCGGCCTGAGTGACTTCTATCGAGCTTTTCAGCGAATTTAAGCAGCGTGGAGAGGATGGTCACGATCATCTGAGATTGCTCATCGAGTTCTGCCATCGTCGTCTCTTTCCTTCTTGGGACTCGCTTTCTGTGAAAACGAGCGACGTCTGCCATGATGGTAATCTCGGTCTGATTGAATCCCAATAGTTCTGCGTGGCTGATTATGTAATGGGAATGGATATGGTGGTCCTGGAATGATATGAAATTACCGGTATCGTGAAGTAGGGCCGAATATTTCAGCAGTTCCCTCTCAGAATCGCCTAAGTTATGCAGTTTAATCTTAGAGGAACTGTCAAAGAGCTGGAGTGCGAGAGAGGCAACGGTATTTGCGTGGTCTTCGTTGATGTTACAGGACCTTCCAAGTCTGAGAACACTCTTTTCTCTGACCGACATCTTTTCCAATTGGAGGAATTCGCCATGCCTCTGTAGATAATCAATGAGCATACCATGACGAAGACCCCTGTTGCTGACTACAATCTCGTTGAGGGTAAACTCTTCCATCAATGTCTCAAGGATCACAGCACCCCCGATGATTATGTCTGCCCTATCAGCGTTGATACCAGGAACCTCTTTTCTCTCTTCGAGCGTAAGAGAACATAGTATAGAGATAACCGCCTTTAGATCGCTCTGTTCAAGTATAAGATCTCTTTTCGAGCCTCCTTTTTTGAACATCTTTCTTGCAATCTCTGCTAAATTGATGATTGTGCCAGAGCTTCCAATAGCAAGCTCTATTTCATCGCGATTCATGCGTTCTATTGTCCTCAGCATCTTATTCCTGGCGTGTTGCTTCATCCTTTTATAGGCAAACCGCGATACCGGGCTTTCATCAGTATCTGAGAGAAACATTCTGCTTAGTCTGATGGCACCAAGCTCGAGGGTGTCCAGATCATGGTAGTGGAATTGATCACCGGTTACTATCTCGGTACTGCCACCACCAATGTCGATGAAGATCGTTTTTTTATGCTCTATGTGCACTCCACTTGAGATGCCGAGGTATATGAGACGCGCTTCTTCTTTTCCTGATATAACCCTCACATCTAAACCTGTCTTTCTCAGCTCTTCAAGAAATACAACCCTGTTTTTTGCTTCTCTTGTTGCAGATGTTGCAACTGCGACAATCTCATCTGCATTAAAGGCATTTGCAACTTCAACAAATTTTTTGCAGACCAGACCAGCCCTTTTCATCGCTTTAACACGTAAAAAGCCTCTGCTGAAGACCTGCTCGCCCAGCCGGACAATCTCCTTCTCCTCTCGTAAAATGGCGTACGTCTGATTCTGCTTAATTCGCACAACAGACATGCGTATCGAGTTTGTTCCAAGATCAACAAAAGCAATAACCCGATCCTCTGATCTCAATTCTTCTGACGCCATTGTACGATAAGTTTTCTCCTGACAACACTCTCGAATAGGTCCTTCTTTTTGAGGATCGATTCCATCTCACGGCTCGTATCGTCTGTGACAAAACAGTCCAGGATAACGCTATCGGATTCTATTTTCAGATTAAAATCTGTAACGACTGCGGCATGCGAAGCGTCCAGACCGTCAGCAATACGTATAAATGATGCGAGAACTCTAACTTTCTCTTTGTTTTTCGGACTGAGAGCTGCAAAATGATAATGACTATTCTTTGGATTTGCTTTTCGGTGGTATCGCGCGATACTGCCTATGAGGTACCGCTCATCAGAAGTGAACGGAAATTCTTGCTCGTTTAGTATAAGTTTCAGAGAGGATTTGTGGTGTCCTTTTGGACCCTGAGACCAGCCGATGTCGTGTAGAATTGCGGCACATTCCAGCCAGTAGCGTTCCTCTTCACCCATTAAATGCAGATCGCTCAGTTTATCAAAGAGCTCAAGCGACAACCTTCTAACAGTATCAGAATGCTCCGGATCCGGATCATACTTTCTGGCAATCTCTCGTATCTGCTCCACTCTCTTTTCATACCCCTCTTCTTTTTTACCTCTCTTTTTCATCTTAGCCTCCTCTTCAAAGATAGTATCAAGCGAAACACCACGAAGCAGCATCTGTGCAAAGTTCTCTGGAAGCCCACTAGCTCGTATCGAATCTGCTGCTCCTTCTACATCGTAATCAAGTTTAATAAAATCGATGTAAAAGGAGTTGGAATTTAGTATGGCATAATTAGCCCTCCTGTCACCGTCATCGGGCCGTCCAACACTTCCCGGGTTTATGAACGTAACACCGTCCACTTCTCGTTTGAACTGACGATGCGAATGCCCCATGATAACAACGTCTGCACCGGCAACAGAAGCGAGTTCGCTCAGTCGCTCTTCCGAAGTGAAAGGTGTGAGGGGCTCTTCGACCGATTCCGGGCTACCATGTACCATCAACAGACATTTATCGCCTATACTGATTCTCATCTCACGATCCAATGAGCGAAGAAATCGAATCGAAGTTTCGGATAGATTTTCACCTGCGAAATCAAAAGAGATCTGCTTCTGCTTCTTGATCTTACCTCCTTTCTTCTTTTTCTCTTTTCTTAACACCTTCAAATCGTAGTTACCGATAATGCTAAGGACATCCTCTGATGATAGTTTCTGAACCACCGCATCAGGAAATGCGCCATATCCAAGAAAATCGCCCGCGTTTAAAAAGATCTCTGCGCCACGCCTCTTTGCATCCTCCATCACGGTATTTAATGCATGGAGGTTTGCGTGTACATCTGCGATGATCGCGATTTTTGGGTGTTCTCCTGCAGATATGATTAAAGGTTTGATTTCTTTATGCCCGTTCCCGTCATTTTTCACGTTCCTTTCACCTCTAAGTTCTGCGGATAATTTCCTTTAGCTCGTTCCAGAGTTCTTCGAAAGAAGACGTGGCTTTTGTGGTTGGCTGCGTGCAGGCAATCGGCTGACGGTAAATACCCATCTTCTCGATGTCCGCGGCGTAGGGAACCTGGCATTTCAAGAAATGCCCGTTTTCTTCCATCTCCCTGATGACGTCCTTGTGTATCTTTTTCTGTTGTTCCACCATGGAAAAGAACGGGATGATCCTGGTTTGGTCAAGTTTGGATTTATTGAAGAACTTCAGCAACTGCTCATAGGTAAGCTGGGAAAGGGGGGTGGGGACAAACGGTAGGATGATATAGTCAGCGGCAAAAAAGACGTTCTCTGAGAGCAGAGTGATGTTTGGTGGACAGTCAAGGAATATGAAGTCGTACTCATCTTCAAATGGAGTTAACAGCTCTTTGAGCCACTTCTTAGAGCGTGCCCCGCTGCCGAGTGCGAGGTCGAGCTTTCGATATGAAAAATCAGACGGAAGGAGGTCCAGGTTCTCGTAATCGCTCCCGCGTATGGCTCTGTCAACCTTCTTGCCGCCTTTTAACAGAGTCTTGGAATTGAACTTCTTGGGTGCTCGTATCCTGAAGTAGTATGACGTCGAGCCCTGAGGGTCCAGATCGCAGAGCAATGTCCTGAACCTGTCACGAGAAGAGAAGTATGCAAGGTTGACCGCGGCAGCCGTTTTCCCGACTCCGCCTTTTATGCTGTATAATGCCAGAATCGTCATTTTAATATCCCTCCTTTGTGATTAATGCGTCATCATCTTTAAAAAGTTGTTTAACTAGTTTTGTATTCTTCTTTTGACTGAAAAGCAGGAACTGATCTGAGAACTCAGCCCGCACGTGCTGCTGTCTCAGGTTCAGATTCGTGATCAGACCACCGATTGCAGCCGCAACGAGTATAGCACGATCTGATTCGGGCACGATCGTATCAAGATACTCTTTCAATGTATTCCGCTGAACCGAGAGGTCGTTGAACTCGCCCAGGTTGTCCTGAAATTGCTTCAGTTGCTTTGTCAGAAGTGTGATCTCATCAGAGGGGAATAGAGAGGCGAAGAACTCCAAGAGATAACGCAGTTTCTTGCACTGTATCCGCAGGCTGTGTAGTTTCTCGTCCGGCAAGTTGTTATCGATCTTCGCTCCGGCCTTCATGATCTTTTTGTACCGTCTCCAAATGAAGGCTCGGGCAAGCGTTATCACGGGTTCTTCTGCGTTTACTGGCGTTCGGACAGCCTCATGTGCCTCATCAGAAACGAGGAATGCTTCCCAGTCGCTGACAAGCTGCCGGTAAAAATCGGAGCGCAACACTTCAACAAATCGTATCAGCTCGTTTTCACGTTCTTTTCTCAAATCCATGAAAAACGGATCGAGACCAGATCTGAGATTTTCGGGCAGCATGGCGAGGTACTGCTCCTTATTGTGTAGGTACACGTCCATGTCTCTTAGTTTGTTTGAATACTGCCCAAGTACCCGGAAATCCTGCTTGAATCGATCGAGTTCTGCATCTGGAAACACGTCTTTTATCTGGCTCAGAGCAGAACGTGTTCGACGCCCGGACACCCGGAAATCGTGGAGAAACTCGGTGTCTATGTCTCTGATGACTCCATCCTCGTTCTGTTTCATGACGTTTAACAGGTAGATCAGGATCTTCCTTGTGGCTGCACTAGCGCCCATATCTCCCGTGAGGGCGACCTTAACTTTTGAGCTGTAGTCTCCGGGTTTTCTTCTGGTCTGCTTGAGCATCAGATTAAATAGATTCTCACAGGGCTCAGCCACTTTGAGCCGCTCTAAAAACTGATGAAAACCACGAAACTCATTCTCATATCCTCGGACCGGGTCCAACGTAACGGTGCGTATGGGTTCTGTAGAGGAGACATCTCCGTTTAGGTTGATCTCATCTAGATAGACCCGCAGTACTGTTTTTTCATCATTGTTCAGGATATGGAGCTTTTCTCTCCTCTGCACAAAGGTTAAAAATGGTAGAAGTGCCCGGACATCCAGGCACTCGTTCAACTTCGTCTTCAGCTCACAATCAGGAAAGTCCCACCAGAACCGTGCCTCTTCCTTATGCCGCCAAGGGCATTCTGCTACCACTTCAAAGGATTTTAGGTCCTCAAGGTAAAATGTATCGTTCTGCTTCAAAAGAACGAGGTTCTCCTTGTAGAGAAGCCAATCAAAAGAATCAAAATAGCGCTTTCTCATGGTAGTTGGCTGGTCATGTGCAATCTGGTAGGATTCCGATACCGTATGGACCAGATCCTGGTGAGTCATGTCTTCAAGCAGCGTAAAAAATATCCTCTTTCCCATTTCTATCTTTCCTCTTGAAAATCATGAGTCACCATGCCAGACTCCTCTGTTATCTATCAACCATGTCTGCGAGTTCAACCGCACCTCATCAGAAGCAGGAGTTATGCGCTCATAAGTACCATCAGATAAGAGCCTTCTTGCTTTTACGTTATCCTTTAGGTGAACATTCAGCATATCCTCGATTATTATTCCTTTTAGTTTAGGATCAGGCACGACAAGGAGTACTTCGATCCTTCTCTTGATGTTTCTTGGCATCATGTCAGCACTGCCTATCAACACATTATCACTTCCTCCGTTTCTGAAGTAATATATCCTTGCATGTTCAAGGAATCGCCCAATTATCGAGGTTACCGTTATATTCTCACTCACGCCTTTTAGACCTGGTCTCAGAGCGCACAGACCACGCACGTTGAGTTCGATTTTCACACCCGCTATCGAAGCTCGATAGAGAGCCTGAATTATGCCCTTATCAATAAGACCGTTGAGTTTTAAGGCTATGTAGCCATCTCCTGTCAATTTATGTGCCTCTATCTCTCTGTCGATACGTTTAATAACCTCTGTTCTGAGTGTCGCCGGAGCAACCACGAGACGATTATAGTCACTCGTCTGTGAATATCCAGTGAGGAAGTTGAAGAGCTCAGTAAGTTCTGCTCCGACCTCGAGATTGCAGGTTAGATAAACGAGGTCCGCATAGATTGTTGAAGTAACTGCATTCAGGTTTCCGGTACTTATAAGCGAATAACGCATGATCTTCTCACCTTGTTTTCTCACGATAAGAAGTATCTTTGAATGCACCTTGAGATCCTCAAGCCCATAAACCACATGTACGCCCTCTTCCTCCAGAACCTTTGCCCAATGTATATTTGCCACCTCATCAAATTTCGCCTTCAACTCTACAAGTACAGCCACATCTTTACCGTTCACTCTTGCACGCAATAGAGCATCTATAACAGGTGATTTTTTATCG
The DNA here is from genome assembly GCA_034660415.1 of Methanobacteriota archaeon. Taxonomy (GTDB): domain Archaea; phylum Halobacteriota; class Syntropharchaeia; order Alkanophagales; family Methanospirareceae; genus Methanophaga. The sequence continues at coordinate 6,230 of JAYEJE010000125.1, forward strand.
ATCCGGTAGATCGTGGTCTTAATAGCTAAAACATCCGGGTCTTCTGCTGCCTGGTTAAGCAGGTTCACTAACACATTGAAACTATCATAAGGGCAATAAAAGACCCAATCTCGCTTTTCTATCGCAGAAAAGATGTCTTGACCCACACAAAAAGCAGGAGGGAGGTATGATAAAAATGGAGTATCTTTAAGATCTGGTCTATCAATATCAAGAAACTGCCAGAAATCCGCGATCGCGAGTGGCAGATCAACATCATATACAAGATCGTTAGTAAGCCCGAGGTTACAAAAAAAGAGGTTCTTCAAATCATCCGGCATTGATTTATCGGTCTCCAGCCTTATAGGAAAACCGATCCTCCTTGACTCTATACCTACCTCCATAGCGGTTAGAAGATCAGGTGCAAGATCATTTGAGATCGTTATCTCTGCATTTCTTGTTATCCTGAATGGGTAAGAGGCAATAATCTCCAAGCCTGGAAATAACTTATCTATCTCTGATGCAATGATATCCTCTATGAAGACAAAATTACGCTCTCTTTTCAGTTCGATTTTGTTCTTAGATTTTTTCCCTTTATCTGGTAGCTTAATCAGTCTTGGAAAGAGATTAGTTGGTATCTTAACCCGAGCATACTTCTCATTGTTCTCGGGATCACGGACGATTACAGCAAGGTTGATGCTGAGATTTGAGATGAAAGGGAAAGGGTGTGCAAAATCCATAGCAAGAGGCGTAAGTGTCGGAAAGATAGAATCATCAAAATAGCTTCTGATAAAATTGCGTTGATTCTTATCAAGGTCTTCAACCTTTTTAATCACTATTCCTTCATTCAATAACTCCGGAATTAGCTCTTCCTTCCAGCATTTTGAGTATCTCTTCAGAAGCTTTTTAACCGCTATTCTTATGGCCACAAGCTGTTCCTGTGGTGTCATGCCATCGGGTGGTGCTTTGAGAGCGCCTTCTAACAACTGCTGCTTCAAGCCGGAAACCCGCACCATAAAAAATTCATCGAGGTTGCTACCGCATATAGCAAGGAACTTAATCCGCTCTAACAGAGGGTGTGTTCGGTCATTTGCCTCCTCAAATATCCGCTCATTCACTTTTAACCAGCTCAGTTCTCTGTTAATATATAGTGCGGGATCATCGAGCAGTTTCATTTCCTCTTCTGAAGTAACGATCTGTTCCATATTATCAATACTACTACTCATAATCTCTTATTACCCTGTTAAGTATACATTAATTTAACACCTTTTCTCATCAAGGCTCATCTCCAGGTATGATTTCTGGCTTATCTTCTCTGAGGATAGTTCGAGGTCATTAAGAAGCATAAAAATCTCTTTCTTCTTCTTCATATATGCCTCCTCATTGCTTGCTTTTCCTTCAACTTCTATGAATTCGCCCAAGTCCTCCACGTCATCCAGTGTAATAACTAAATCCCTAAGAAGGTACGTCTTCCTCTGTTTCTTTACCTCGCATAGCACATAAAAACCAAGTTCCGCGAGTATTTTTTGCATTTCCCGGGCTGATTCTATCCCTATCTCTATTTCCTCCCGGCTTGTTGTCTCATCATCTTTTTTAGGGCCTTTGTAAGTTAATCGGTACTTACCATCTGCATCTCTGACCCGAAGAGCACCCCCGTTCCTGAAAATCTGTGTATCCTGATGGTCAAAATAAAGATCCAGCTCTGTCTTCTCGCCCTTATACATACCTTTAAGCCCTTTTAGCCGCTCCTCCATCTGCCCTATATTGTTTATCTTAAGCTTTGTTTCTACTTCTATCATCAATAATACTATTATTTTTACGTTATTAAGTTTTTTTTGTTTGTGTCATGGATAAACTTTCGGGACAAAGTTGTACTGGGATAAATCCGCTTGCTGGTAATCCCCAGCGTCCTGGCGAGGGGGTAGCTCTATCGGTTCGGGCGTTAAATCCTCGTATGGGATCAAACTGAGCAAGTGGGAGATGACGTTCAGACGGGCATGGCGTTTGATATTGGCATCGACAAGATACCAGGGTGCGTGGGGAGTGCTGGTGTGCTTCAGCATCAAATCACGCGCTTTTGAGTAGGCCACCCATCTGGTGCGTGCCTCCAGGTCCATAGTGCTCAGCTTCCAACGGCGGCGCGGGTCGTGAATGCGCTGCTCGAAGCGCGCTTCCTGGGTTTCATCGCTGATGTCCAGCCAATACTTGATCAGTGTAATCCCCGAGCGAACTAGACCCATTTCATATTCGTTGACGCTGCTCATGAATTCAAGGTATTCTTCTTCCGTGCAGAAATCCATCACTTTTTCTACTCCAGCCCGGTTATACCAGCTCCGGTCGAACAGCACCATCTCCCCCGCCGAAGGTAAATGAGGGATATAGCGTTGGAAATACCATTGCGTCTTTTCTTTCTCGGTTGGCGTTGGCAGCGCAACTATACGGGCAACACGCGGGTTGAGCCGGTAAGTGATGCGTTTGATGGTGCCGCCTTTTCCGGCGGAATCAATCCCCTCAAATATCACCACAATTTTTAAGCCCTTGTGTTGGATCCAACCCTGGAGCTTTACCAGCTCTATCTCCAATTTGGCCAGCTCGCGCTCGTACGCTTTGCGCTTCATCTTCTTTTTATTGTTACTCATAATAATTATCTACTTAGTATGTTGGAGTTAAATATTTTGTCGGTTTCTGCAGCTCACCTAAAACAGAGTTCATTAGTAGTAACTTCTAACCTGACTTTCAGCGTTGTATAGGCTACAACCCTAAAAGAGCGCATCCACAAATCCCAACTTTTCAATAATCTCCTTTTGCTCTTTAGTGAGCACAGAAATTTTGTCACAACTTTCGCCCCCAAAATCAAGAGTAGTTTTTCGTATTCTACCCTGTTCATCCAGACTATCTTCAACACCTGCCCAGCCCGTAACGCCTAAAGAATGTGTTGTTAACCATAATTGTGAATTATTAGGGGTGAGATTATAAAGTTCTTTAACAAGCTTTCCTTGAAGTCTCGTATGCATATGTGATTCTGGTTCATCAATCAGAAACACTGTATCGTTGTAATACTGTAGTTTAATGATTAGGTCTAACAATAGATCAAACGCAGATTTTTCTCCGCCTGATAAGTTTTTGTAGTGAAACGACTTACTTGAACCTTTCTCAAAGTGGAAAGCGCCATCTTCTAGTGGGTCACCAACTTTATTCAATAGGAGATCTTCAAAGACATTTGTCATTGAAGTTCTAACTTTTCCTATAAGTTCTTCCCTAAGATCCTTTACAGTCCTTAGATCATTAGCCTCGGAATATACGCCTGATAAAGTGGTATATATTAATCGCTGATAGTTTTGTGATACTGCTTGATCATTGTCAATAAAACGTTAAAATCTAATGGTCTCATGAGGCAGATCTACCTTTGAGAAATTTCCTATATTGAAATCAGGATCATTTCGATAAGCGGTTCGAAAATACATACATTTTTTATTTTGAGTATTGATTTGAGTCGCGTTGTGAAATATTACGTTAACATTATCATTCCAATTAAATTCTTCTGTTTTTTCTTTTCTATAATAGGATTCATCACTATTACGCCCAAACCCTGTTTTTGACTTATACCAATCAAAAAGGGCATCAAATAATGAAGATTTACCACTTCCATTTGGGCCTACAATAATCACAAGTTTATATTCTTGAGATAATCCTGTGATTTTGGTATTTTTAAATCTCTTAAAATTTTTTACATGTATTTCCGATATTTTCATGTCTCTTTCTGATCCATAATATATAGATATATACCTTTATCTTATTAATACATACCTAATATGGACGGGGGAAAAAGACAGGCACTTTTGTATTTCTTTCATCTTTTCTAATCTCCACAAGGTCACATAACGTTGTGTATCCAAACTTACTTCGCATATCCCGCATATTTAGTGTTGTATCTGAACCCGATCCATCTATACATCCCTCTGGACGAACTTCAATCATCACATACCCCTCTTCATTCTTCTCCTGTATTAAATCTTTCAATCCACCTGACAAAAACACGCTATTCACGCGGCCAACCCAACCTCCGCGTATCCCCATACCAGTCTAACGAAGTCACCATACCCCGTACTTAAGAGGTTGTCCCACAATTGACTTTAATTAGTACGATAGTGGATATATACTTAAACCTTTGCTAAAAGAAGATAAAATTTGGGACCATACCCTTTTAATGCTTCTACACATATTTTTGAGGGATGATTGATCAATACGTCTATTTTTGGTTGAATTCCCTCCAATAGCTTCAGTTTGACTTTTTATCTATCGTCCATATTCTCTTC
>JAYEJE010000126.1:0-1968 GCA_034660415.1 Methanobacteriota archaeon
TCTTTAATAAGGTGATAGCTAAATGTCATCGTCCGTGTCGTCAAGTTCAATGCTAATCAGTGTAGTTGTCACGACAAAAAATGAAGAAGAAAGCATTAGAGAGTTATTAAATTCGCTAATTGTACAAGAACCACCTATTGAGATTATCGTGGTAGATGCAGAAAGCTCTGATTCTACGCAGAGAATAATAACCGAATATATAAAAAAGCATGATGCCCTGAAATTATATATAGAAGAAGGCTCACGAGGAAAAAGCATGAATTTTGGTGTTCAGAAGGCAACGGGATATGCGATAAGTTTTATAGGTGCTGATGACCGAGCCCATAGAGATTGGATAAAATATGTGCGAATAGCAATGAAGGAAGGCCGTGATGTCGTTGTTGGAAAATGTATGTTGGAAGGAAAAAGAGGGTTTATCGTGGATAGGGTAAAACTGTATCATAAAGGATTTGATATCTCGTATCCCGGTTCAAATACCACGTATAAAAGAGAGATATTTAATAAGTTGGGGGGGTTCGACCCTGACCTTATAACGGCGGAGGATATGGATCTAAACTATAGAGCGATAGAAGCGGGATATGAGATGCACATTGAAGAAAGAGCGGTTGTATATAGATATGCAAGAGAAAATGTAATAACTTTTCTGAAGCAAGCTTTTTGGAATGGTTATGGTCGGAAACAGCTCACGTTGAAGCATGGCAAACTATGGGGTGGCTATTCGGCGAAAAAAACGTTTCAATCACATTTTACTTCTCGAGGTTTGGCAAGATTGTTCTTTGGCTTGATGGGTTATTTAACATGCACGATAACGGGTGGCGGACTCAGGAAGTAATTACAAGTAGCTTTCCTTCTCCTGTACATATCCCCTAATTTCCGTTTTCAAATCTTCCTTTTCTAATGCAAAATCGATAATCGCTTTTACATATCCCGTTTTATCACCCGCATCATATCTTTTACCTTTGAACGAATAAGCAAAAACTTCCTCCTTCTCCATCAGCAGTTTAATAGCGTCCGTAAGCTGAATTTCATTTACACTACCTGGCTTCGTTTCCTTGATACAATCGAATATCACAGGTGTGAGCACGTATCTCCCCACGGTACCTATGTTAGACGGAGCTTCTTCTAATGAAGGCTTTTCTATTATCTCTTCTATGCGGTAGATGAATTCCTCTATTTCTCGCCCTTTTATCATCCCATAACTGCTCACCTTCTCTTTTGGAACCTCTTCGACAGCAATTATTGATTTGTTATAGCGCTCAAACAAATTCGTGAGTTGCTTAATGCAAGGTATCTCAGCCTTTATTATATCATCGCCTAATAAGACAGCAAACGGTTCATTGCCCACATGCTTTTCTGCCTTTAAAACAGCATCGCCCAAGCCTTTTGGCTCCTTCTGCCTTATGTAATGAATGTCAACTAAGGCAGATATATCCTTTATTTCTCTCAATAGCGCATACTTTTTATTCTTGAATAAATGGCTTTCCAGTTCGGGCGAGGTATCAAAATAATCCTCGATAGCCTTTTTGCCCCTGCCTGTAACGATTATAATATCATCAATTCCTGCTGCTATTGCTTCTTCAACAACAAATTGGATGATGGGCGTATCAATAATAGGTAACATCTCCTTGGGCATGGATTTTGTAGCAGGAAGAAATCTGGTTCCTAATCCTGCTGCCGGTATTACCGCTTTCCTTATCCTTTGCTCTGCCATTTTACCCACCTAACCCCGTTTTAATAAATTAAAACGAACATATTATCGCTAATTATATATATATACCACGTCAGTAAATATTTTTATACTATCTAAGAAAAACTAATAGTGTGTGTAGGAGATGGATAAAATAAGTATAAACATGAAAGGGCTAGAAAAAACATCAATAATCTATGGTGTCATATTAGTGGCGATATTCGGTGTGTCTCTTTATATACGGGGTATTTTACCATATGCGAGTGTTTTTACGGATATGT
>JAYEJE010000127.1:0-10445 GCA_034660415.1 Methanobacteriota archaeon
GATTTACACAGATTTACACGGATTTAATTTTTTCTGTGTTAATCAGTGTTAATCAGTGTCAATAATTTATTTTATTTTGTTTTGTTCCTTCGTGTTAACCTTAATCTTTTCCTTCTTTTTAACTAATAATGTTGTACTAGGATAAAATAAAATAAATAAAAATTTATGGGCGTAAAAATACGAGAGATAGTAGAGTTGAGAGAGACGAGTTTAGGTGCTCTCGCAGGCAAAATCGTTGCAGTTGATGCTTATAATACGCTTTACCAGTTCCTGAGCATCATTCGCCAGCCCGATGGTACTCCGCTGACGGACTCTTCTGGTAGAATAACTTCTCATCTCTCCGGACTGATATACCGCACAACGAATTTAATGGAGGCGGGGCTAAAGCTGGTATTCGTTTTCGATGGTAAACCATCAGAGCTAAAAGCGGATGTTATTAAGGCCCGGTCAGAACGGCGGGAAGCGGCAATGCAAAAGTGGGAAGAAGCAAAGGTGCTGTTCCCGGAAGATGCGTTCAAGTATGCGCAAGCATCAGCACGAATAGACGCAACGATAGTGGCAGATACTAAGACGCTTTTGACTTTTATGGGCATCCCTTACGTGCAGGCACCTTCAGAAGGTGAGGCTCAGGCTGCTTATATTGTTCAGAACGGCGATGCCGAGCTCGTTTCATCGCAGGATTACGATTCGTTGCTTTTTGGCGCCCCCATCACCATAAGGAACCTCAGTGCACCACGTAAAAAAGCGAAGCTCGAACTCGTTGAATTAAAAGCACTTGAAGAGACACAGGGGATAAGCCGGGAAGAACTCATAGACATTGCCATTTTAGTCGGTACTGACTTCAACGAAGGAATAAAAGGGGTGGGCGTTAAGAGAGCGCTGAAGCTTATAAAAGAACATCATAATATCGAAAATATAATATCAAAAGCGGCAATTGATACAAGTGCGGGAATAGAGAATTACGAACTCGTTCGAGAACTCTTCTTACATCCGGACGTGACTGACTCTTATGAACTAAAGTGGGGCACATTAAATGCAGGGAAAATAAAAGAATTACTCTGTGAGGTGCATGACTTCTCAGAAGAGCGAGTGAGTAAAGCGTTGGAGAAGATTTTAATACCGAAACTGAAGCAGAAGAGCATAGAGCAGTGGTTGTGAACTCGGTAACGATTTGATTGTCCAACATCTGATCTTAAAGTAATTATTAATGTACAGAAATCATGTTAATATTATCCTTTTTCTATATAGGTCCGAGGGAGACTCTTGCGCTATCGTTCCCGGAAGGAAGATTCTTGATGAAGGGCTGCTATGTGGAAGTCCGCTGTCTTGAAGGCGGGCCGGTCTTGGTGAGTGTCAATGGACATCTTGAATGTTGGAAGGGGGTTGAAGAGTCGAACAAAGAGCCCGGATCATCAACAGGCGTGCAACCGGGTTTTGCAATGCCTTAGAAAACAAAGGTGACAAACGAGCCATGCCGTCAAGTTAGGATAAGCTTGGATAAACATAAGCAAAACAACCGCATATTCCCTTCTAAAAGTGTGATGTATATATATTCTCTACACTTATTAATCTCTCCTTTTATGGGTTATGGCGCATTTTTTCAGGCATTGGCTAGTTTCAAACAGAAGTTCATATCTGGTGTATAACATCTGTACAACTTGTATATAGAACTAAATTGTGGAGATAGTAGCTGTTATATGAGACTCTTTGCAGCATTCATTTCCGCTATACGCACCTAATACGAGTTCATTCTTCTTATGCTTTTATATAGGGGCACCGATTTATAGATGTACTGTTATACACCAGATAAAAAAGGGAAGCGGTGAGCTACGGTTAACCAAAAGGAGATAACAAATTTATGGCGTGAATGGGGGGTGCTAAAGGGTTAGATGTGTAAGGGAGTGGCTAAATCGGGGCAATCATGTGGGTCTAAATTGAAAATGGATGATAAAAATAGAGACATTTTTAAAAGGCACTTTTATATGGATGTAGGAATTATGTGCCAGGCGCGTAGCGGTCAGCCAGGCGTTACATCCGCAACCTTTGAGCAACGTGGCATCGCGAGCGGAGGTGGTTTTTGATGAGAAAAAGCGATTATCCGAAGGTGCTACGGCGAGGGGTAGCGGTAATGATTATAGTATTACTATTATTCGGCGCCTTCGCGCCTGTAGCTATGGGGCAAACATGGCCCAATTGCGGTTGGCTTTGTACTGCTAAAGACACCGAAGTCACCGATGTGTGGCTTGGAGACGCATCCGGTAACAAACTGGGCTCCTGTGTGCCTGGATCCATCGTAGATGCGTATATATGGGTGACGGTCGATAATGGTGCAGCAGTTAGATATCAACCCTATCTAATCTTTGATTTAAGTATAAATGATGAGGATAAAGGACAATTCGATGAATGTGTAGCAGATACAATACCTAAGCATAGCGCCGCTAATTATAACCTCTACCATCTTACTTGGACCTGTGGGGACAGAGTAGAGTTGAAAAATATGGTTCTCACTTGGGCCACTAGCTCTGCAACCTGCAGTGATACTGCGGACTGCCAGAACCATAACACAGCGCAGTGTAATAGCACAGCGGGAATGATTGTGGATGCGCCGCTTGTGGCTAACTTTACGTTTGATAATGTGTGCTTCTGCACATACACTACATTCACGGACAAAACAACCGGAGGGGATGGATCATACACTTACGATTGAGATTTCGAGGATGATAACAGCAGCGCTGCGCAGAATCCCACGCACCTCTATGGTAGCGCCAAGACCTACACCGTGAAGCTGACAGTGACCGATAGCAGCAGTGCTAGCGATAGTCAGAGTTATGATGTAGAGGTGTATCAAAATCCCACAGCAGATGCCGGGGATAATAAGAGCATCAGTGCAGATGGATCTGTGGTGGTAGGAGGTAGTCCAACTGCCTCAGGTGGCAAATTACCCTACACTTATAGTTGGACTCCTATTACTGGTCTGAATGATTCTACAATAGCTAATCCCACTGCATCACCAACTAGCACAACAACTTATACTGTGACGGTAACTGATGCTAATCTGTGTACTGACAGCGATAGTATGACAGTCTACTTTTCCGGAATCGAGGTGGTAAAGACCGCAGATCCAACCTCGGGTGTGCCCTCCACTAACGTCACGTTCACCATAACCGTTACCAATACCGGCGACTGCACTCTCAATCCAGTCATAGTTGTTGATACCTTGCCAGGAGGGATGAGCTATGTCTCAGACGATTCTAGCGGGGTTGTATCAGGTCAAGAGATAACCTGGAATCTCGGCTCTATTGCCTCTGGCGATCCTGCAACCACGATCTCTCTTGTGGCACACATAGATACTGGAGCTTCTGGAACGCTGACAGACTCGGTTACTGCTACCGGGACTCCACTTCATGGTGATGACGTCTCCGATACAGATACAGCAGATGTGACTGCGCTTGCTCCAGGAATAAGTGTGACGAAGACCGCAGATCCAACCTCGGGTGCGCCCTCCACTAACGTCACGTTCACCATAACCGTTACCAATACCGGCGACTGCACTCTCAATCCCGTCACTGTTGTTGATACCTTGCCTTCTGGGATGAGCTATGTCTCAGACGATTCTGGCGGAAGCGTATCCGGTCAAGATATAACCTGGAATCTCGGCTCTATTGCCTCCGGTGCTCCTGCAACCATGATCTCGCTTGTTGCTCACATAGATACTGGAGCAACTGGAACGCTGACAGACTCTGTTACCGCTACCGGGACTCCACCTCATGGTGACGACGTAGAAGATACAGATACAGCAGATGTTACTGCGCTTGCTCCAGGGATAAGTGTTACTAAGACCGCTAATCCAACGGCTGGACCAGTAGGCACAGACATCACATTCACGATAAACGTCACGAATACAGGTGATTGTACACTCAATCCGGTGAGAGTGACAGACGAGCTGCAACAAGGGCTGAGCTATGTCTCTTCTGATCCCATTGCAGACATACATAATGGTATAATAATATGGGAAAACGTAGGACCGCTGACGGCGAGCGGAACGGCTGGGGACACCACCACAATCACACTTGTTGCAAATATCGATGAAGGAGCGAGAGGAGTGCTGAACAACACGGTTCATGTCGAGGGCAAACCACATTGTGGCGATAAGGTCACAGACGATGATATAGCACAGGTCTTCGTACTAAGCGTAGTAAGCGTAGAGCTAGAAAAATCTTGCTCGCCAGCCATTGTGGCACCAGGTGGAAATGTAACATACACAATAAATTACACGAACACGGGAACGGTACCTCTAACTGATGTTGTCATAATAGAACACTATCCAAATGGAGTAACGTTCATTTCTGCTTCCCCTGCTCCGGATGCCGGCACAAACAACATATGGACAATAGGCACTCTTCTACCAGGTGAATCAGGAACAATAGTCATAAAAGTGAAGGTTCCTGAACAGATAGACCTCTATTTTACAGAAACTGGCAGTGTAATAGGAGAAGGTGTTGTAATGGTCACCAAAGACCTATCCACAGAGCAAAAGCCATATTCGCTTAGGAATAGCGTTACCCTATCCTGTGACGAACTGGCTCCTAAAAGTGCATATGCTACCACAAAAGTGAGTGGCGTGCCCGGAACGAGCCTGGGAATTACAGAAAGCGGCAGTGGCGTCTACTCTTCTGACGAGAACTTGGACTTACAGACAAAGAACAAAAGTATCATCCTTAAGAAGACCACGCATGCGGAATACAAACCCACTTCTTTTAACTTCTCCGATAGCTTCTCTGTTAACTTCACTAACAAGTGGAAGCAGGACATTTGCAGTAGGAATATGGAGATAGACGCTGCTATACACAAGAAGATAAGCGATGCAACCTACATAGATGATGAAACCATAAGCAGGGTAGATAAGGATAAGTCCGTAATGAGCTTCGATTCTTCCTTTAATGGATCGCTGTATATAGGTGCGAGAACAAACTATACTGCAATTTCGGAGACGTATATCGGTGAATTCGACGTTTTGCAGACGATACATATAGGTAAAGGGCCAATTCCAACTCCCGCGCCTACTCCCACACCTACTTGGCTACCCTGTCCATTCAACACCTCGCCGGAGATGAATATGACTGAAGAGGCAGAACCAACTCCTTAGTCCCGACCGGACATTATGGTTATTATAGGCTACAGATACAGCGAAAACAAGAATGATTTATTTTCCCGTAGCCGCGAGAACGGAGTCGCTGGGATTCGAACCCAGGTCGTCAGGTCCGGAACCTGACAGGATATCCCCTACCCTACGACCCCTCTCTCGGAACTATCGTGATTTCTCAATCTATGTGCATGCACTCGGCAATTAGTTTGATGTTTCTTTATATGTAGTATGTAAAGATTAATATTTCTTTTGTAACGGTTTTAAGACTTTTTGAAAGAACGCTTTTTTAACACTTCTATCCCGGGTAGATGCTTATCGACGAAATATTGCAGGAATGCACCACCCGCAAGGCTGACGTGGGCATTGGACATGGTCTTCCTATCTATTCCCACTTCACTTATTGCTGCTGATGTATGGCCACCACCGAGAAGAGAATATGCTTTGGAATGCGAAATCGCTTCAAAAATCTCGCGCGTACCCTTTGCAAATGCCTTATTCTCATATAAGCCTGCCGGCCCTTTCATTATCACCGTGCTCGCATTTTTTATTTGTTCTGAATATTCCTCAGCCGTCTTCTCCCCGATGTCATATGCGGGCTGGTTAGGCTTTAGCTGCGCCACGGGGATTTCTCTTCGCTCGCCATCTACCGCCACGGCAACATCCTCGGGATACATTATTATGTCCTTTCCCATCTCCAGGAATCTTTTGGCTTGCTCCACATTCCACATAAAATGCTTATCCGCTTTTTGTTCTTCCCCTGGCTCAATTATACCTCGAGCATATAGGAAAAGAGTGCCAAGAGCTCCTGTTGTGAGTATACTATCTACTCTTTTACGTTTCAATGTGACCTCCATTATATCAAACAGTTCCTCGGGTTTTACACCACCAAGGATATAAACACACGGACTTTTTATTTGATATACCGCTCTTTCCAGAGTTATCAACTCCCGCTCCATCAATCGCCCTATTCCCGCATCCAGAACCGCCGGGAAGCCAAGCACTGATGCGTGCGATCGGTGTGCCACGGAGAAGGCATCATTTATGTATACATCGGCAAGAGGTGCAAGACTCCTCACAAAAAAGGAGTGCGAATGCTCCTCCGCAGTTTTGTTAAGTGTCTCCTCTGCTAGCATCCGCACGTTATCGAGCAACAAAACTTCTCCAGGATCAAGACCCTTTATCGCCGCCCTCGCACTCGGGCCCATTATATCGTCAATATATTTCAAATCCATGAAATTTCTGAGCAATTGCGCATGCTGCTCCAGATGTAGAAAATCCGCTTGCCCTGCACGACCTTGATGCGCGAGGATAACCACCTTTGCTTTTTTATCCAAAAGCGCTTGTATCGTCTTCGCATTCTCCACTATCCGCTCCTTCATCTGCACTTGCCCGTCTATAATCACCGAGTTTATGTCCGCCCGAAAGAGCACTGTTTTTCCGTATAGATCGAAATCATCTATCGTCAAGAACTCTTTTAATTTATCGTTCATAATCCCTCCACCTACCCGCCCTTACTCTACACGCCTTCCGCCTCTAACCTCTTTATCATATCCACTACCCTGCACGAGTAGCCCCATTCGTTGTCATACCATGCAAGCACCTTCACTAACCTGCCACCCACCACATTTGTATACTCCGCATCAACAACCGCCGAGAAGCTCGAGCCGTTGTAATCTATGGAAACAAGAGGCAAATGAGAAACTGCGAGGATACCTGTCAAAGAAGTCTTTGACGCTTCTTCAAAAGCACTGTTCACCGCTTCACGGGTAACTTCGCTACCCAGCTCGGCTACTAGATCAACGACCGAAACGTTAGTAGTAGGGACTCGCAAGGATATGCCATCCATTTTACCCGCTAACGACGGTAAAACGATACCTAATGCTGCCGCCGCGCCCGTGGTCGTGGGTACTATGGACATTGCCGCAGCACGCGCTCGCCTCAAATCCTTATGGCGCCCATCGAGGAGCTTCTGGTCCCCTGTGTACGCATGGACAGTGGTCATAAAGCCACGATTTATGCCAAACTCGTCCTCTAGTACCTTCGCCACTGGTGCCAGGCAATTTGTAGTGCAAGATGCGAGAGAGATAATATTATGCGTGGCTGGGTTATAGATTGCATCATTTACGCCGGGAACAAGAGTTACATCTGGTTCCTTCCCCGGTGCCGTTATTATCACTTTCTTGCAGCCTGCTTTGAGATGTTTCGATGCCCCCTTCCGATCCCGGAACTGCCCCGTGGATTCCACTACTACATCCACGCCTAAATCGCGCCATGGTAAGTTCTCCGGGTCACTCTCACTCAATATCTCTATCTCTTTCCCATCCACAAATAACGTGTCCTTTTCCGCTCTTATCTCGCCTTCCTGCTTGCCATGTACTGAATCATACGTTAGCAAATGTTCAATCCAAGAAGCGTCCGCAGATCGACTATTTATTGCTACAAAATCTAGCGCTGAGTGGTCTTGTAACGCTGCCCTGAACACAAGTCGTCCAATTCTACCCCATCCATTTATTGCTACCTTCATCATATAAGATATTCATTAACTTAATATATAAATGTTCGTTATTGGATCGGCCTTGACACACGATTCATTCGTCTGCCGAAACATAAATGTAATTCTCATAAGGCTGCATCAATGGATAATTGTCCTTATCTGTACCTAAACCTGTGGGTAGTGTGTATGGAGTCAGAACATCACCAATACCATCTCCATCTGTATCCAGTTCAATACCCATAGTGCCATAAATGTCTTTAAAATATTTACTCCAGTAGTTGCCCATGTAATTTGTGTATGTTTCACCGTTATAGATATAGGTTAGTTCTAAAAGGGAATTCCAGGTGGTGTTTGAAAACATAGAATGAGCGCTACTATTTATGAAGTTATTTGTGAAAAATAGGTTACCCTGTGAATCCACAAGTGCAAGGCCCTGCCAATTGTTCGATATGTTGTTCATGACAAAGGTATTGATATTCGAAGTACCCAGTGAAATCCCATGCCGATTGTTTGATATGCTGTTCTCGGCTAATTTATTATCGTTCGAAAGACTCATGATGATTCCAATGGAGTTATTCGTGTTTGTGTTCTGAAGCAAATAGTTAGTGTTTGAAAGGGCCATGTTGATGCCCCAATTATTGTTCGAAATAGTGTTGTTTGCTATGAGACTATAGCTCGAAGCAAACAAGGAAATGCCGTCATCTGTGTTCGATACAGTCACATTATCTATCCATGTACCCACCGAATAGGCAAGTAATAGACCCACGCTATTCTTCGTTAGCGTTAGGTCTCTCGCGGTTATATTTATGGAGTTTATGATCCCTACAAAGCCGGCATCCTTTGGTATCTCTCGTTCTTGCTGATCGATCCAATAATAAATGGGCTTTCCATCTACGCGGTTACTTGCATCTATATCATGGTAGAAGTGGTGTAGACTATCACCAGTAACACCAAAATTATAATAATTGCCTTCCATCATGTTGTTGGTTAAGGAGCAGTTGCCGGATTTCTCCAAGTGGATACCGACCTCATTATTTGCTCTGGCTTTGTTGTCTGCCAGGGTATTACTGGCTGAAGAAAGCAAGTAAAATCCCATTTCCGTGTTCAATGATGCGACATTACCTTCTAAGAGGTTCCTGTTAGAAGACGTTAAGCTAATGCCGCTCTTGTTGTTTGAGTTTACCCGGTTGTTGATTAAAGTGTGGTTGTTTACTAATTCAAGGCCAAAGCCATCATAAATGTTCGCATTTGCAACATTATTAATTAATGTATTATTATATGATGCATTGATGAAAAAGCCATCATAATTGTTCTGGTTTGCAGTATTATCAACAAAAGAATTGTCGTTTGAGTAAAACAAGTAAAAGCCATCGTAAGTGTTCGACTGGACATTGTTTTTCTCTATTGTGTTATTGTGCGAGCCCCCTAAGCGGATACCATATCCATTGTTCGATACATTATTGTTACGCACTGTATTATTATGCGAGCTATACAAACGAATCCCATACCGGTGATTTAGCTTTACCGTATTGTTGGATATTGTGTTATAGTTCGAATTAGTCACGTAGATGCCATCACCAATTTTACCTGACGCGGCGTTGTTTATGAGCGTGTTTTTGCTTGATTCCGATAAGAAGAAGCCATAAGCGTTGTTCATTGCCAGGTTATCTCTAATATTGCAGTGATGAGCGCTGATATACAGTCCTGCGTAATTATACTGCCCCGCTTCATTCTTGCCAGTTGCGTTTTTTACAGTGAGCCCATTTATATGCACATGGTCGGCTGTCACCGCCACTACATGATCATTTACTCCCTCAGGAGACTCAACAATTGTACTGGCAGGTCCGTTTTCAGAGCGAATCGTCAACCTCTTGTTCACTTTCACATTCTCGAGGTAAGTACCATCTCTCACGATAATCGTGTCGCCCGCAGCAGCATTGTTCACCGCCCCTTGAATCGTTGCATAATTGTCGGGCACGTAAATAGTCGCAGAAGAAACCGTTGAATCCGATGCCCCCGCATTTACGGCGATACCACATCCAACCGCCACCAAAGCCATTAAAAATGCCGATACTATACAAATGGTTCTATTTCGCATTTTTGTCACCTTCTTTTCCCCCGCCCTCAAAGCCTATTTAACATTTACCTCTGTATGTATTTATTCTTTGTGGAATTTAGTAATTATAAACTTTACCTGTTTCCTGGCATTATACCTAATTACCATGCCGTCAAGTTGGTCTTGCGAACCCACAGATAGCACAGTCATTTTATAAAGGATCTTTCAAACCTACGAAAAGAATATCGCAAATCTAGATCGGGTCCCGAAATACCAATTGCTGATGAAAAACGGATGGGCATTCTGGAAGATTTTATTGTGGCATAATCCGCTGGAATGCCTATTCGTTTCCGTAGATGCCACTCCAGAGAGTAGCAATACTAGGATGGTAAATGCAACACTGATAGCTAGGCCTATCCACTTTTTACTTTCACAACTCATATTATCGGGTATTTAAAGAATTTATCATAGTTCCATCTCTTCTTTTGTGTATATGACAAATCTATCATTATTATAAAATAATGGGAAATATTGCAGATTATGATTGGTGCACCTCATCTTTACAATCCCAAGATGTCGTTCTAATATGTCCCGTTCTCTATTAATGTCCAAGTGTATTATCGCATCAGCAAGAAACTCCTCCACACCATATTTACCATACTTTGTATCTCCGGGATACATTTCTGAGATCAAAAAACTTGTTATTCCCGTTTCTCTTAGGCCTTCGAAGAAGAGATGTGCCTCTCTAC
>JAYEJE010000128.1:0-1960 GCA_034660415.1 Methanobacteriota archaeon
ATAAAGAATGCAAGAATTAATAAAATACGGAAAGAAGATAGTGGGGGCCGGGCTTGCACATTCGCATTTCGGGAATGTAAGCAAGCGAGTGGGTGACCAGATGTTAATAAGCACAACGGGCAGTATGCTTGATGAGCTTGAAGGACAGATTGTTACGGTTCCAATAGACCCTTCTACGCCAGATGAACTTGATGTGATTGCCTCGACAGAAGTAAACGTCCATCGCGCGATTTACCGTGAAACTTCGGCACTTGCTATTTTACACGGGCATTCGAAATATGCAGTGGTGATGTCAATGCTCTGTGGTGAGCAGATCATACCTGAAGATTCGGAAAGCAAATACTTCCTGCATGAAATCCCGGTTGTTACCGGTGGTATCGGCTCACAGGAATTAGCAACAAATGCCGCTTCTGCTCTGCGTGACCATAAGGGGGTTGTTGCTCTGGGTCATGGCACGTTTGCACGTGGTGCAACGGTAGATGAAGCGTTTGTAATCATCAGCTCGATTGAGCACGCATGCACGGTTAAATATTTGTGTGATATGGTAAGGGAATAAACTAAAACATTCCCGCTATTCCCTTTGCAATAAACTCTATTGCAATTGCCGCCACTAATATCCCTATTACACGGCTTAAGACTTCTGAGCCCTCTTTACCGATTATACGGTATATCCATTCCGCTTGCCCTAATAGGAATCTCGTTGCGATAATAGCCGTAAAAATAGCAAAGAGCGCGATAAAAACACCATATTCTTCTTGCATTAGTACCATAATCGCCGTTATAGCACCGGGACCAGCGAGTAGAGGTGTCCCTAACGGAACAGCACCCACGCCAGCTCCAGAATCGCCACTTGTCCCGTATTTGTGCTCGCCCCGTAAAAGATCAAAGGAGATGAGCAAAAGGAGAATCCCGCCTGCAATCATAAAGCTATCGGGAGTTATGCCCAGCACGTATAGTATTATTGTTCCAAGAAAAGCAAATAGTAACAGTAGAATGGTAGCTACTACAACCGCGTGATTAAGCTCCTTCTTCCTCTCGCCGCCACTCATACCCCTCGTTAACGCCATAAAAATAGGTATATTGCCTGGGGGGTCCATTACTACGAATAACATGATAAATGACTTCGCCAATAACAACCCCAACTCCAGATTTGAATCCATAATATATTTAACATAAACTGGCACTTTAAAAGAAATTACTTTATCATGCGGAGAGAGGCGATATGGACTGAGAAATACAGGCCAAGGAAACTGGAAGAGGTATCAGGGCAGGAAGCTATCATAAGGAACCTTCAGTCTTATGTCAAGAGAAGGAACTTACCGCATCTTATCTTTTCCGGACCCGCAGGCGTCGGTAAAACCGCCGCTGCGGTCGCTATGGCGCGTGAGTTCTATGATGATACATGGGCGGAGAACTTCACAGAGCTTAACGCCAGTGACGAACGGGGTATTGAAGTGGTCCGCAACACAATAAAGAACTTCGCAAGGACTATGCCTATCGGCGATGCCGCGTTCAAAATCATCTTCCTTGACGAGGCGGATGCATTGACAGATGCAGCGCAGTCCGCATTGAGAAGGACGATGGAGCGATATTCAGGTACCTGTCGGTTTATCCTTAGCTGTAACTACTCCTCTAAGATTATAGAGCCTATACAATCCCGATGCTCGGTGTATCGGTTCAAATCGCTTTCTTATGACGCTATCGCCTCCCGTGCAAAATACATTGCTGATACGGAAGGTTTGACATTGTCTGAGGATGCTCTCAGAGCAATAAACTATGTCTCTATGGGCGATATGCGAAGAGCAATAAACGCATTGCAAAGTGCTTCTGTACTGAGCAATGAGATAAAACCCGAGATGATATACGAGATAACAGCAACTGCGAGACCTGATGAGATAGAAGCGCTAATAGAAACAGCAATGGCGGGTGAATTTTTGGACGCGCTGGATAAATTGGGCGT
>JAYEJE010000129.1:0-1959 GCA_034660415.1 Methanobacteriota archaeon
GCGCGATCACAATCTTATCACCATCCTGGGCTGATACGGGCAGAGCCATCGCAGCCATTACTAAAAGGGCTAATAAGCCCAGCAATACAACTCCATTTTTTACTATCGCTTTTCCTTTCATTTTTTTTTACCTCCTATTCATAAAAAATAAGGGGAGTACATCCCCTCAACCACAAATATTCCTTCTTAAAGCACGCACTCATCCACAATCTCGCCAGAGTCGCTTATCGCCTTTAAGGATACCTTGTCCCCATCCACACTGACCATGCAGTAATGCTTGGATGGGTAGAAGACCTCAACCTCTCCGGACCACGGCGTCTCTTCTTGCGCATAGAATGGTGCACCAGCTCCACCAGAGATAATCTGCCAGACGGAATTGGTGAAATTTGCATTCGCGGGTCCGTCAAGGTGCACAGGTGTCTCACTATCTATACACATTCTGTTGTAATTGTGCTCGTCGCCAAAGAATACCGCTACCACCTTGCCATTCTGGCTGATAGCCTCCCAGAGTTCATCTCTGCGCTCAACCACATATGCCCGGTCTAATGGGTTGCCCTCGTAATCTTCGTTTTTAGCAGTGTCTCCGCCATTGTACCACTGTGCATCATGAAGATGCCCCCCATTTGGGAATGCGGGCTCATGTGCGAACATAAAGACATGCTCTATCGACGGATTGTTCTTCGTGTCGTCCAGGACATTCTTAATCCATTCAAGCTGGTTGTCCATCACAGACCCCTCCAGGTTCCCACCGAAGTCCTCCGGATAGTTACACCACCAGTAGTTCGTGTTAAATGCGATGAACCTCGTGTTCCCATAATCAAAGTAGTAAACGTTCTCCTCGTAGCTCGGTGCGTTCGTATTCTCAGGATCTGGGAAATTGTTTGCCGGATTTACAAACTCCTCGGCAAAGATCGTTTCCGCACTCTTATCGCCATCAGCATCTTGCTTGTCAAATTCTATACCATACTTACGTCCGTCGTCATAGGCGTCCATCACAGCTTCATGGTTCCCCATACCCTCGTAGATCGGAATATAGCATCCACTCTGCTCCGTAGCATCCTTCCATGCCTTAAACTGCATGCGGTAGTCTTCCAAGCTCGTGGTGTAGCCATTGATCAGATCACCACCAAAGAGGATGACATCTGCGCCGTTGTTGTATGCATCGCTCATGAAGCGGCTGAGTTTGTTTCCACGGCAGCAGTTGTGGGCGCATCAGTTTCCCATGAGATTACTGCACTATCTATCGTCACGAGATCCACGAATGGACCTTCAGTAACACAAGGCACGATGTTATAATCCCCCATCAACTCTGAATCGTCCATCATAAAATACCGATGTGGCTTTTTCCGGGTTGTAGAGCTCTATACGATAGCAGATCACACCGCCGTCTTTCTCGAAGTTACAGATGTCGTAACGAGAACTCTCAAACTTGCCTATGTTGATTTTAGAGACACTGTGGGCTGTGTTCTCTCCTACCAACTCTTCTCTCGCATATCTTCTATACTGCGGCACTTTTATCTCCTGCTGTGGCACAAAAAGCCCATAGTATACAATGGCTTTTGGTGTGGCGATTCTTGTATCGAACTGCAGAGTTGCCTCTTTCGCTACAGCATCAACTGTCACATCTACTCCGTCCACCAAGAGATAATCCGGTGTAACTTTTTTTCATGGCGATTTTTCACGTGCCCAGAAGCAAGGGCATCACAATCACCACAGTAAATGTTTTTTTTTTTGAGGGGAGTCTATATAGTGACCGTCTCGATACAATAGGTAGAATAATAAATCTATATTATCACTAAAATCTATATAGAAATTGACCGCACGATTACATTGATTCACACGGAAAATGCAAAAAGGCTTACGTACATCTCGCTATCCAAAAGAAGTTCTGTCCATTCTCCTCCCTTAAATCTGCAATGAGTTCCTGTTCATATCCCACGAGTGTATTGTTATCAATGA
>JAYEJE010000130.1:0-1958 GCA_034660415.1 Methanobacteriota archaeon
CACCATCCCCAGGTTATGCAAGTGATAAAAGATCGAGAGTTGAGTTCCAAGTCCCGCCACGGATATTAGATATACCCCCATGCTAATCTGAAGCGACCAGCACAACAAAAATCCTACCCTGACTGCGGTTAGCTTTGCACCATAACAAGAAATTAGCGCAACCACCATAATGGGTATCAAAATAGAAAACAAGAGCACTGTAAGTTGCGAGAGTCCAAACCACATGATTAAGATGGGCACTATTCCTGTGGTTCCAAGTCCAAGTCCAAGTGCGAATAAAAGAAACCAGAAGAAAGGACTTAATACCCATTCTGCTTCTTTAAATCTGTGCATGAGCTGCCCCAGTGGCAGACCCACAAGAGATATTATCAACAACGCCAGCAGAGAGAACGCGAGTGTGATTCCAAGATGATAAGCCAGAGACTGTGAAAAGGCGCTTGCAACAACAGCAGAGAACGGTGGAAGGATGTATGGGTCATGAATCACTCTTGCCACTATCTCCCAAAGCAAAAACAATATGATAAAGGGAACGCTATGGTAAAACCACCGAACAGTTCTGTTTTCTTGCGACATTTTTTTAGCTCCTATTAAAGCGGCCCCACAATTACCTGACAGTGTCACACCTCAAAATAGTTCTTAAGGATTTCTTCTATGCTCCTTTTGAGGTCACTATCGTGTGTTAACGGCTCAGTCATAGTAGAATATAGCGCATCTCGCGTTGGCACACCACAGTTTAGCAATGTAGCTGCATAGACAAGTTCCCTTGTCGAAACACCCTCTTCTAGTCCCTGATGAATAAGATTACGTATTTTATCCGCCGCTTTTACCAACTTTCTTGCTGTATCCGCATCAACACCCGTCTCTTGCTGCACAATTTCGGTCTCTAAGTCTTCGCCTGGCCAGCCAAGTGCGATACTGACAAAACGCTGTCTTGTGCTCTGTTTCAATTCCTTTAGCACACTCTGGTAACCGGGATTATAACTCATTACCAGCATGAAGTCGTCAGGCGCATAGAATATCTTACCTAATTTCTCTACTAGCATATACCTTCTATGATCCGTTAATGGATGGATGACGACAGTTGTGTCTTTTCGCGCTTCTACTACTTCGTCCAGATAGACGATTCCGCCATTCTTTACCGCCATAAGAAGAGGCCCATCAATCCACTCTACATCGTCTCCTTTAATTATATACCGACCGATCAAGTCATTGCCACTTAAATCGTCATGACAGGCAACAGTATAGAGCGGCCGACCTAACTTCCAGGCCATATGCTCAACTAATCTCGTTTTACCACTTCCTGTCGGCCCCTTCAGCATAATAGGAAGTTTATTCTTATATGCTGCTTCAAATAACGCAACCTCGCGCCCTTGCGGTAAATAAAATGGCTCCTCTTTTATCTCAAAGCTGCTATATTCATATAATCCTGAGTCCAATCGCTCTAACATTTATACTTATCTAATGATGAGTACAATGACTCATATTTATTTATTTATTTATTTATTTAAATCTTTTCAAACACAAAAAATAAAAAAGAAGAGCTTTTGAGTAAGCTCTCCCACCCTTAACTTTCTATCACTACTTTAGTGTACGTAGCCCGCCGCTACCTTCCTCGCATATTGCTCTACGAGATCCGCGCCGCAGTTGGGACACTTGGCGATAATACTACCTAAAGTACTACCACAGACGGGGCATTTATCAAACGTATTTTTCGTCTGCATCGCATCGCCCCAGACCCAACCATGATGCTCTCCCATTATATGTTCCACCAGAGTATCCACTATGGTGCCACTGTCCTTTGCCGTAAATGTTTGGTTGCACACATAACAACGTCCTTCTACCATTTTTTATCACCATATAAACTTACTAATTTAGGGCTATTTAAACTTTTCGCTTTTTTTCAAACAATCCAAATGCAAAATGCTTAAATGCTTCACATTTATTTAAATAATATGATA
>JAYEJE010000131.1:0-1933 GCA_034660415.1 Methanobacteriota archaeon
AATGAGATAGATTTAGTTTGTAGTAAAATAGAGGGATTTTATGGTGATCGATTAAAATGAACATCGGCGTTATAGGACTTGGATACTGGGGTAATAAAGTTTTACGCGAATATCTCGATTTAGTGGCGGAAGGGAAGATAGATGGAGCGGGAATATGTGACGTTAGAGAAAGAGAATTAAAAAAATTTGACGATAATGCAGCCATAACAAAAACGGACAACGATTATAAACAATTCTTGAAGGATGACGATATAGATGCGGTTCATATCTGTACAAATAACGCTACACATTACGAAGTTGCAAAAGAAGCATTGCAAAATGGGAAACATGTAATACTGGAAAAGCCGATGACTATTGAGGCACATAAAGCATATGAGCTCGTGGAAATTTCAGCCAACAATGGTTTGATTTTGCAGGTTGGGCATATTTACCGCTTTGCAAACGTTATAAGAAAGGCAAAGGAATTAATGGAGAAAGAATACTTTGGCAAGACATATTATTTAACGTTAAAATGGGCTACGTTAATGGAGCCGATACAAGGTGTGGACATAATATGGGATTTGTTACCCCACCCCCTTGATATGATCCATTTTATAACAGGTAAGTGGCCATCCGGTTGGCAGGTTATGGCAAGAGCATATAGGCGAGAAAAACCAAATGAGATGACATTTATCAATCTCGATTATGGTGCTTTTATTGCAAATATTGAATTGAGCTGGGTTACACCAGAACGAAAAAGGTTGTTAGCGATAGTAGGCTCGGATAGATCTGCGGAAATCGAATGCGTAGAGCAGAAGATGCGGATATTTGAGAGTTATAAGAAAAATTTCAATGTGGAAATAAATGCAAATAACACGATAAGAGAAGAAGCATTGAATTTTATAGGTTCAATAAAGGATAGGAAGATGCCGTTTAATAGCCATATAGTGGGCGCTAAAAATGTAGACGTTATAGAGAAGATAATGGAAAGCATTGTAGCTTAGCTTAGCTTAGCTTAGCCGAGTTTAAGCATTTTTTTTATTCTTCTTTTAAGCTCTTCGGTATTTAACTTTTCTCTTCGCCTTATAAAGAGAACGATATAGGATACGAATTGTAGGGCAACTAATATTGGAAGAAAAATTCTGACAATATTCAAGAGTGGCGCAAAGAAGAAGGTTCCAAATGCTTCTTCAAAGGGCGAATAATAGGAATAAACTCGTGGAAATATAGTTTTATATGCAAAGTCGCCTATAAGCAGATAACAAAATACCATTGATGCATAATGTGCGAAAATAATTGTCCCGCCAGCAAGTCCGTCACCATACATGTAATATTGACTCCACCAGAGCCCAAAATACATCGCTAAATTGTTTAATGTGTCCGTATAATAATCCAATTTCGCGCCGAATTTAGATGTTGTTCCTGTTAGTCTTGCTACTTTGCCATCGGTTCCATCGAGTACAAAATTTAACCAGTAAAAGATAGCGCCATACGCTAAATTATCGGTCATAAACATGTAGGCTGCGGCAAAAGCAAAAGGGATACTGAGTAGGGTGATGTAATTTGGATGGATCTTTCGAAATTTTGAAAGGAATCTAGCCAAGGGTATACTAACGGGATCACTCAATAGTATAGGGGCAAAAGCATCTTCCTTTAGAAAGTTTTCGCCTGGTCTTTGTGTGTAAATATTTTTTATTGCGATTAATATTTTTCCCATTGTGAAACCTGCTTTAAGAGTAGCTAATAAAATAAGAGATAAAAAACTTTATCCGGTATGAGTTTTTTTAATATATTACCATATGTGAAGAGGAAATGATAACCACTTATCTCCAAAAACCGATGTAGTTTCCACTGGAGTGATGCAACCCCCAACTACCATTTCATCATAAAAATTAACAAAATACCTCATAACTATGTTACCGTATAGCGTTCATGCACAACTCACAACTTCCGG
>JAYEJE010000132.1:0-1928 GCA_034660415.1 Methanobacteriota archaeon
CAGTCTTTTCGATTTTAGGTATTTGTAGCCACTGCTTTGATCTTACCTGCGTGTCTATTTTGGGTTTTGGCTTTAACGGTGCATATTGGGTCTTCTTCCGCGACGAGGTCTTGTAGATTCTATCTCCTGTATCTGCGCGAATGAACAGTTTTATTCTTTCGCCCGTACATGCTGAAGCGACCGAGCCGCCGTCTTTTTCCACTCGCTTTATAACCGCACCATCAATCCCTTTTTTGGTCCAGATGCTTATCCCGTCACTAACCGCGAGGTCTTCATGCAGTGTAATCATGTTGTCCTCTTCAATCAGACCCAGAAAGACACCACGGTTCTTCGGGCTGTCATCGGCTATGATCTCCCGTGCACCGAACATGTAGCCCTCGGTAAATCCGCGATTGAAAACAAGTGCTAACTCTTTCAATTCCTGTTCCGGCAGCTTGAAATTCCCTGCATAATACGAATCCACCGAAAGGCGGTAGACACGCGTTGCAAGTGCAGTATACTGCGGACTTCTGAGCCGCCCCTCGATCTTTAATGCGGTCACTCCAGCCGATATTATCTCTGGAATCCGGCCGGCGAGGCATAACTCCTTTGTGCTCAACAGGTAGCTGTTGTTGTATCTCTTTCGGCACGGCTGTGCGCATACACCGCGGTTTCCACTTCTGCCGCCTAATAAACTTGAGAATAGACACTGGCCACTGTAACTGAAGCATAAAGCACCATGGACAAATACATCTGTCTCTAGCCCTATCTTACCGACAAAATATTTTAGCTCTGCAAGTGAGAACTCCCTTGGAATCGTGACCCTATCGGCACCGGAAAGTAACGTAGAAAAGTAAGTGTTTGTTATCCCTGCCTGCGTTGACATATGGATTCTCAAATCTGGGAATGCATCTTTAAGTATGCGTGCAAAAGAGATGTGCTGGATTATTATTCCGTCTATGCCACTGGCATATGCATCGGATATTGTATGGAAGAACTCACGCAGTTCACTGTTTTTTATCAGGATATTAAATGCGCCGTATGCGCGTACACCATTATCATGTGCGTATGCTACGGCATCACGGAGCTGTTTTACACTGAAACTCTCTGCACGCTGTCTCGCATTGAAGCTACCCACGCCGAAATAGACTGCATCTGCTCCGTTTTCTACTGCCGGCTTGAGCGAATTACGACCTCCTACTGGAGACAGAACTTCTACTTTTTTCACTATGATATAACATATAAGTTATCTAACATATCATATTCTATCATGAAAATATCTAAGAGGGTCTTCTTCTCGTGCTCGATGCGTGGCGGATTTGGACGAGTCGCACAGGAAGAGCTGAGGAGAATACCGGACATAATAGAAGAGCTGGGGATGATGGTGATAAGCAGACATCAAACGAGCGAACGATTTTTGGAAAACGAGTCGCGATTGACAGATAAGGCGATTCACGATCGTGATTACGGATGGCTTAATGATGCAGACATGGTAATAGCAGAGATAACGAACCCGAGCCTCGGTGTCGGTGCGGAAATAGCAGATGCTGTTAACCTGGGTATTCCCGTGTTATGTGTATATAAAAGCGATTATGAACGCCAGATTTCGGCATATATACGCGGTAAAGCGGGTGTTGTGTGTAGGCCATATTCTACAGATGAAGAGCTAAGAGATGCGATCAGGGTTTTTATGTTTTGATTCCAGTTGTCTATAAAGTATAACTTCTACCTATAAATTCAATTTAGGACGCAGATTTACACGGATTTACACGGATTTAATTTCTTCTGCGTTAATCAGTGTTAATCTGTGTCAATAATTAATTTCAGTTGGATATTATGCTTTCTTGGAGCTGTATCGGATATGGACGTAGAAGGAAAATTGAAATTGTAAGCCCGATTTGTAGAGGAGAACATATCTACAAACCGGATGTTGAAAGAGCAGAGGTTAT
>JAYEJE010000133.1:0-10254 GCA_034660415.1 Methanobacteriota archaeon
CGATGTATTTCTTCAGTATCTTATCCTTGCTGACCAGGTCATACTGGTAATTCTGCTCCACTACCTCAATCACGGAATCAACCGCCTTTAGGCGAACACTTGTAGTGTCTATTCTCGATGCAACACCCTCGTACAGGACATTAATTATCCCTGCCGGTAGGTATTTTGCCCTGTATTCGTTGACAACGCCAAGATCTGCGTTGTAGATAGTAACTTCCAAATCCTCGGCCTCTGAGTCTATTACGATAGAGTTATTACTTGGGTTTACACCAGCAGCCAACCCTGTCAGAGTTACGCCGATAACTAACCCTATTACCACAAAGACTATTTTTTTATCCGCTTTCATTTTGATTTTCAGGCCCCTTTAGTATTTTTATAAGTTATTCGTATATAGGTCATTCTAGATGCTATAATATATTGTTTCTTTGGTAAAGCGTTTAAAACTTTTTGAAAGGAATCTTTTTAATAATCTATTCTTTCCCCGCATTTATCCGGACATAATCATAAGATAAATCGCATCCCCACGCAGTTGCTTCGATCTCTTCGCCCGCACCCATATCCACATCAATGAATAGCTCTTTACCTTTCATTATGTTCCTCGCACTGTCTGTCAAATCCATAAATTCGCCTTTCTTCACTGCTAAGATCGCATCGGCATTCTCGTTTCTTACGCTTATTGACATCCCTTTAGGGTTAACATATGCAGCGGAACTACCAATTGTTGCTATTATACGACCGCACATAAGGTCAATGTGTTCACCAAATATAGCACTCTTCACTAACGGCGATCTGAGTATCTCCCTCGCTATATATTTCGCATCAGCAACAGCACCTTTTACACGCACTTCGATGAGCTTCGTTGCGCCTTCGCCATCTCTCGCTATCTGCTTCGCAAGCGCTTTGCATACCTGATTTAAACCCGCTTTAAAATCCGCTTCTGTTATCGCCACACTTCTACCAGTTGCTACTAACAATACCATGTCGTTCGTGCTCATATCTCCATCTACCACAATCATATTGAACGAATTATCAACTGCATCTTTCAAGCACCTTCTCAGCGCTTCTTCGCTTAAAGCAGCATCGGTATAAATAAAAGAGAGCATAGTGGCCATATCAGGGAATATCATCCCCGAACCTTTCGCCATTCCGCCTATTACCACCCTCTCGGTATCGCCAGTATCGATACTTACTGCATGTTCCTTATGAAAGGTATCCGTGGTCATAATGGCCTTCGCTGCTTCCGCACTACCCGTCTCGTCAGAAGTTAGCCCCTCTGCAACTTCCCCAAGCTGCCGCTCTATTAACGCCATATTTAATTGCGCCCCAATGAGGCCGGTAGACAAAACAGCTACTTCTTCTTTTATAACGCCTAAGGCGGAAGCGACAAGCTCAGCCATTTTTTCCGTATTCTTCATGCCCTGCTCACCGGTAAAACTGTTTGCACAGCCACTGTTCGCAATTACAGCACTTATACACCCATTCTCAAGCTGCCGCTTCGTAAATAGAAGAGGTGCGGCATTCAGTTTATTTAACGTGAATACCCCCGTAGCTTTGCCGCTGCCCTCTATCAATGCTAACCCTTTACTACCCTCTTTTATACCGTATGCTCTTACGCCTTTTACTGCGCAAATCCCACCACTTACCTCTTCTATCTTCATATCTCGCTCTTCCCCTTCCTCTTAGCTGAAGAAAGTCTACAATGGACCTTTCATAACTTCTTTCAATTATGCAGAATGAAAAATTATTTAAATTACTTGATGGTATATGATAAATAAATATGAAGGGCTCGTGGTCTAGTTGGTTATGACACCGCCTTCACACGGCGGAGGTCATGCGTTCGAATCGCATCGAGCCCATTAAATTAAACCACTTCCATCGTCGATGGTGGCTTCTTCGTTATATTATAAGTCACACTTACCACACCTGAGACTTCACCTGTTATCCTCGCACTCAACTGTTCCAATATATCATAAGACAACCTCGTTGGCGTTGCAACCCTTGCATCCTTACTCTCCCAGCTCCTAATTTCTATTTGCAGCCCGTACTCCCTCTTCCCCTCTCGCATTCCCGTCACTCTATCTTCGTGTATGATTGCCATGCCTTGAAATGCAGGTGTGCCCTTGCGTTCTTCCGCCACTATTGCCGTCGCTTGCCTTACCACCGCTATTCTTTCAGGTGTCACTTCGCCAATCACTCTCGCTGCAAGAGCGGGACCTGGAAAGGGTGGTCGGTTATACGCCGATTCGGACAAACCCCGCACCTTCCCTACTCCTCGCACTCCATCCTTCCTGAGTTGCAACAGTGGCTCTATATCTTTATACCCAAAATCACGTTCCTGATCAATCCCTAACTGTGCAAGAATATTATGCTGCCTCTTGATTCCTGCAACCGTTTCATCTACGTCGGTCAGAATAGTACCTTGCAGAAGAAATTCCGCACCACTTTCCTGCACAAGTCTTTTTATTTCACTATATCCTATGTATCACTTAAGGTATACATTAGCTGGTAGGACAGTTACTATATTGCCAGAAGAGGATAGAGAAGGTAAGGCCGTGGTAAAGTTAAAAGATAAAGGTGATAACACCTTAAAGGAGGATAATAAAATGCATGATGTAGATACAACAAAATATGTTATTCATGCTGACATCTCAGCAGAGGGTTTTGTTGAGAAATCAGATGTGGTAGGTGCAATATTTGGTCAAACCGAAGGGTTGTTGGGTGAAGAGCTGGACCTTAGAGACTTACAAAAGAGTAGTAGGATAGGCAGAATAGAGGTCAATATTGAGTCAAAGAGTGGGAAATCAAAAGGTGAGATACTTATCCCCTCTGGCCTGGACAAAGTAGAAACTGCAATATTGGCTGCCTCGTTAGAGACCATAGATAGAGTAGGTCCTTGTATCGCGAAGGTAGAAGTCAGTAAGGTGGAGGACATAAGAGCGACAAAGAGAAAAATGATAACCGATCGAGCGAAAGAGTTGATGCGTAGGGCTACTGAGAAAGGCATAGATAGTGAAATGATGGTGAACGAAGTGAAAGAAGCAGTGAGAATGGAAGAGATAAGGACTTATAAGGACTTACCTGCTGGACCAAACATAGAGAATTCGGATGCTATTATAATTGTAGAAGGGCGTGCAGATGTGTTAAATCTACTCAAATACGGAATTAAAAACACAATTGCCGTAGAAGGCACGAATATATCGCCGATAATAGGTAAATTGAGCAAGAGGAAGACCGTTACCGCTTTCGTAGACGGTGACAGAGGTGGCGACCTCATATTGAAGGAGCTTTTACAAATTGGTGATGTAGATTATGTCGCCGCGACTCCGGAAGGTAGAAGCGTGGAAGACATGTCGTATAAGGAAATAACGAAATCGTTACATAACAAGTCGCCGGCAGAGCAGCAGGGCTATACTAAGCGTGAACCCGCGCCAACACGAGTAATACAAAGAAAGAGAACCAAGGAAGTGAGGGACGTGAAAGAGGCGAAGGTAAGCTCCAACCCATTTAAAACTGACCTGGATGAGCTCGAAGGCACGTTTAAGGCTAGACTGTTGGATAAGGATAAGAAGATAGTAAAAGAGACAACCGTGAGGGATCTCGCAAAGGAATTGAAAGAGATAACAGGAAATGCAAATAGTGTGGTCTTTGATGGCGTAATCACGCAGAGGATAGTGGACCTTGCGAAAGAGAAGGATTTGGAATACGTAGTGGGGCTAAAAATGGGTGATGTAGTAAAAAGGCCTGCATCGTTAAAGATTCTGACAGCCGAGTCAGCCTGACCTGAGAGAGGCAAAATGAAGTCGTAGGTTAGAGCTTTGTACTCTAACCTCTTATTTATCTTTATCTATCTAATGTAGCCCAGCTCTTCCTCTCGCCTTCTTGGAACTTGAGCTTGTTCCATCTCTTTCAAGCGTTCGATGACCTTTTCCATCTCTTCTGCACGGTCTTTCAAATCCTGCATGTCTATAACCTTTTTGAGATTTAATGCACGACAAAGGATTTTTAGAACCGCCTGGGCGCTTTTAGGATCCACTAAATACCCAGAAGTAAGGCCCAACAAACACACTGCAGGGATACCTCTCATCTTTCCAAGACCTAACAAAAGACCCGATGCCCCTACGATACTTCCGCCTGGCTCATCGTCCCGAAATTCCACGCCATAGCCCTTCAGCTCATCCACAAGTCCTACCTCATTCACTGATCCAAGCACTGTCTGTTTCTCTACAAGCTGACCTATACCATAACCACCCAGAGTGTATATGCGCGAAACATCATGCTGTTGTGCAATGTCAAGAAGCCGCTCAGAGATAAGATAATGGCCCTCGTTTGTAACGCTCTGCTGGTCACCACTGACGATTAACAGATCACCAAGCTCCTTTGACTTCCATGCATAGATCTCGATTTTACATAAACGGACTGTTCCATCTCCATTCACCAGCACTTGTGGTGGAAAATGTCGAGAGTATATCTCCACAATCTTCTCAGCACTCAATTCCTGTATCATGTGCTCCGCAACCAATTTCCCTACGTTTCCCACACCTGGAAGCCCTTCTATCATCACTGGCTTGTTCAATTCCACCTTTTTTAGCTCATGCACTTCTATCTCTTCCATATTTCATCATCCTTCTATATTTCCCATAAGGGTCTTTAGGAGAGAATCTTGGGGGCGTTGGATTCATTGTCCTTCGCCCACACCTCGCACATACATCCTCCAACGTATATTCCCCACATACCCCACATTTCCTCAACTTAGACTTCATAAAACTTCCTTTTTTTTAAAAAAAAGCGTTCATCAATGGTAAATCTCTTCTCTCATTAAGGCAGATTCCGGTAAAACGCACCTTGTCCTCCGTTTTTCTTTAATGCTTCAATAGCTGTGTCCGCGGCATCACTTAAGATGCTTTCCGCATCCTTATAATTGGATGCGATGACTCTTATCTTATATCTTGGTGCACCTATGTAGAAGCATTCTACCTTTCTGCTTTCCCCACCTTCCAGCTTCTCCTTCGCTTCATCCTCTACATTAATCAACGCTTGTTTTATTATTTCTACACCATCATACAAGGGACACGTCAGCTCCACATATCCGACTATCTGCACAGAAGGCAGTTTAACATTAGTGACCGCCACATGTTGTATTGCATCCGCATGTTTCTCTTCTATCCCAAGAGAAATCAGTGCGCCCTTGCCGACTTTTACAACATCCTCAAAAGCATCGTACAGACTACCATAAGCATCGGATAATTTCTGCTCTATCTCAGCGAGCTCTTCGCTGCTGATTTCGAGCGGGGGACTTGTGAGTGCGAGAGAAAGCCACTTCTTCGCTTTTTTCTCGTTCTTCCACTCTTTTACCTTCTCCCTTTTTTGCCCTTCATTTACCGCCTTTAGTGATAAATCTATATGCCCCCTCCGAGCATCCACAAATAGCACTTTGCAGACCACTTTTTGCTCTTCTCGTACGTAATCCCTCAGATGTTTCACCCAACCGGAGGCGACCTCAGATATATGTATGAGTCCTTCTTTTCCACCATATTCCACAACTGAGACAAAGGCACCAAAACTCTTAAGCTCTTTTACCGCGCAAATTACTAATTCGCCCTTCTCTGGCCATTCCTCGCGCCCCATCTAATCAAGGACCTCTATCACTTTGCTTTTTATCTTCGCTTTACCGCCCCTTGGCTCAACTAAGGTTCTTCCACAGACATTACATTGTACCGTCGTAGCTGCATGATCAAATACAACCTGCTCATTCTCACAATCTGTGCATTTCACCTTCAAAAATTTGCTTTGTGTTTTTCCCTCTCTCCTCATAGCCATATCCTCCTTTTAGTAAAAACAGACCTTTCTCTTTGATAAGACATTTATGCTCATTCCACAAAATCGAGCTTGGATACCCTAAATCCTTTCCTTTGATGTGATTTCTTGCAGTTCATGCACTTATATCGGAGAAAAACCTTCTTCGTTGGCTTATCTCCGCCCGGGACCTTTGAGAATTTACCACTGTTACCTA
Organism: Methanobacteriota archaeon; assembly: GCA_034660415.1. Classification (GTDB taxonomy): domain Archaea; phylum Halobacteriota; class Syntropharchaeia; order Alkanophagales; family Methanospirareceae; genus Methanophaga. Next base: position 6,011 of record JAYEJE010000133.1, read on the forward strand.
TGCCCGACCTACGTTTCTTCTGCCTTACTATCCACTTCAAGGAAGAAGCTCTCCCCTTTTTCACCTTTTCCACTTCGTGCATCGTATGCTTCCCACAAAAGGGACAATAAATCCGCATGCGTTTTGGCATCTTCATTTTCCTACCCCCATTTTCTTTGCTTCACCACTGAATCGCACTGCAACCCCTCGCTTACATAATATCTCGGCGTTTGTCTTTGGCAGCATAATAACATCTTCTTTTTTTATTTTATAAATTCTTCCATCAGTACCCATAAACGTAGGTATATCTTCTAAGACCCTAACTATATGCAGTTCTTCATTTCCTGCTTTTGTAGAACTTGTTTCAACTTCTTTAAATATCGACCCCTCAATTACCTCATCCACCTTTTCGCTTCCACCTTCGCTTTTTTCTTTATTTCCATTATCGCTCAATATCAACGCAAATAGTCGTGCTTTTCCTTCCTCTACATGACCTTTCACGCCCGCAAATATCGCTTCCTCTTCCGCTAACATACCCTTAGGAACTGCTTTTATGCCCGAACTGGCGAGCTTTACTATCTTTCCTATACGCCTTCTGATTATGTCCTCCGTCTTCATCCATACATTCCTTATCTCGTCTTCCACAAGCTCCCCTCGCCTTTCATCCACTTCCCCTTTCTCATTCTTCAACTGATGTATGTATTCACGCACTTCATCACAGAAGTTGTCCGGTAATTGTTGCAGTGATGCCGTATTTCTCTCCTTATGCAGGATTTCCCAGAGCTTCTCTATGTCCATACACTTAACTTTTCTTTTTACTTTACTACTAAAAAGCTAGTTTCTTTGGTAAAGCTTTCTTTTCTAAAGAAAAGTTTCTAGTAAAAGATTTTTGCGAAGCAAAATGTTCACTTTATTTCCGCAACACCACGGCACATAAAATAAAGCGCAACATGCTCCGGTACCGAGACAACTTCGCCTTCTTCCACCTCATAACTTTCGCCTTTCATCGTTATCGACGAGTTTCGAGTGGCACGTATCTCTATTAGCGAATCACCAAATACAACTGCATTCACTAAGGGGTCAAAGTCATCAAAAGTTTCTATACTTAATGGCTTTACCTGCAAACTCGATTTGCCATGTAACGAAGTAGGCAGCCGGATAAGTCGTTTTATGTCTGCTGTAACCGGCGCGTCTGGTTTATCGGCATAAGCCGAGTATTTAGCCTCTGAACTTTTTGATAGGCCTTGCCAGATGGAATCAGAGAAGCGAGGTATTTGCCCTTTCTCTATCCTACTCATTACTGTTTCATCATTTGCAATTCGTAATATCTCTTTTGCTTTCTTCTTTTCCATCGCACCAACACTCTTTACCTCTTTGATAGCTTGTTTTTCTTCCATCGCCGCTATTTCGTGAAGAAACTCTATTAATCCTTTAAGAACCCGTTTTCCCCAGCCCTCGGGAATCAACCTCAAGTCCTCTCTTCCGGACTTTTTGCCGCTCTTATCTTTTGAATCAGCCACTAAAAAGCTATTTATGTCCAGCCCGGTTGCCATTACATAATCGACAATCTCCCTTCGCTCTCGGCTTCCAAGCCCTCTTACTTGTTCTGTTTCTATATGTATGTGGTAGCCTCGCGAGCCTGAAAATACCAGTTCCATCTTATTTTCCGGGAATCCGAAATCGTTGAGCAAGAAGTCAATCAGTTTCCGCGTTTCTTCTTTTACGCACTTCAATATCGCCTCATAAGAATAACTCTGGAACTCCGCTTCGCCTATGACATGGTCTGCATCGAGGTCAAAGATCAAATCAGCGCCGAGCCAATCTTTATCTGCCATCTTCGCCGTTGGATATTTGTATATTGCGGTTGAGAAGTAGGCATGAGCAGGTGCATTTTCATGGAGGTAATGCACTAACTCCTCCTCGGCGGTAAAGGCTTTGTGCCGCCGCATCACGAGTTTCGCTGGGTAATAGTGGTCAAAGTGAACAAAACCCCACTCCCGCATCCATAAATCCGTTGGGATTTCTACTTTTACCCATCTATAATATTCACCAAATTTGGCTGTCACGAATCTTTTTGTCTTCTCATTCATTTTTGTAAAATCTCGTGCTTTTTTGTTGTATCTGAATAAAGTATAGCTCCTACCTATTTAGGACGCAGATTTACACAGATTTACACGGATTTATTTTTTACTGTGTTAATTAATCTGCGTTAATCTGTGTCAATAATTTATTTTCTTGTTTGCTATATTTTACCAAAGAAATCTTCAAAAAAAGGTATAGTAAAAAGGGAAAGAAAGAGGGAACATGATAAGCATAACGATACCAAAAGGCAGTTTAGAAGTGCAAACGCTGTTGCTATTCAAGCAGGCAGACCTGGAAATAAAGGTGACGAGTAGAGAATACAGCCCGAAGATAGAAGACCCGCGGATAGATATTGTGAAGATATTGAGACCGCAGGAGATACCGGAATACGTGGAGAAAGGGTACTTTGACGTTGGCATAACCGGTAAAGATTGGATAGTGGAACGGGGTGCGGACGTAGTGGAAATAGCGGACTTGAGTTATAGCAAAGCAGCGGAGAAAGAAAGCACCGTAAATATCGTCCTGGCTGTGCAAGCCGACCGAGCGGATATAAAAGAAGCAAATGATATACCGCCGCAGAGTAAAATAAGCACTGAATATCCAAACCTCACAAAATCGTTCTTTGACAAACTCGGTATTCCAGTCCAGATATTCTTCTCTTACGGCGCGACCGAAGCGAAAGACATGATGGACTGCATAGTCGAGCTCACGGAGACTGGCGAGACCCTCCGGAAGAACAACTGGCGGATAATAGACACGATACTGGAATCTTCTACTAAGTTGATAGTGAATAAGGACTCGTGGAATGATGCGTTAAAAAGGAAGGAGATAGAGGAGATAAGAACCTTGCTTTCGGGCGTGATAGAAGCAAGAGGTAAGGTATTGCTCAGCATGAATGTTGGCGAGGCTAATTTGGCGGCTGTGGTGTCCGCACTACCGGCAATGAAAAGACCGACTATATCGCAACTTTATGATTCCGAACCCCGATATTATGCGGTGGAAACGGTAGTGAGCAAGCGTGACGTGAATATCTTAATACCTGAGTTGAAGAGCATGGGTGCTGAGGACATTATAGAGATAGATATAAGCAAGATCGTGAAGTGATAGGCGTCCAATATCACTCCCCCAAATCTTTCGCTTTACACTCCCATCAGCAACCATTTCCAGATTCGTACATTGCACGGATAAGAGATTTCGTCTCCCGCTACTTAGTTTCCGGATTTTCTATATTACTGCATATCTGTATCAGTTGGCAGACGTCCAATCCCTTTTTGACCACAAAATCGACTTCGCGGCCCTTATAAGTTCCAATCGGTAAATATCTCAAAGAGTTCGTCTTTTCTCATTTGGGGCGCCTTCCGTTATCTATTTATCTTATTCACGCATATATACCTCTCTTTCAAATTTAACCTATATAATAAAGCTCAAAAATAGAGATGTTTAAACTACATGTGGATTGAAATTAGATTGGGTTTTGTGCCGCAGTTGCAATCATGCAAACAGTTAAGGGAACTCACAAATAATCATTTACCCGAACAGTAGGTATCATTTTCCAAGGATTTTTAAGACACAGATTAACGCTGATTTACACGGATTTAATTTCTTCTGCGTTAATCAGTGTTAATCTGTGTCAATAATTAATTTTAGTTGAATATTATGCTTTCTTGTGTAAATCCGTGTAATCTTGTGGTGATAATCACGCAGCCTTTTATATATTACAAACACGATTATAATAATCATGATCAAACAAAAATTCGTTGATAGAGAACTCGAGCTGAAGATACTTAAAGACGCATACAATTCTGACAGGGCTGAGTTAATAATATTATATGGCCGCAGAAGAATCGGAAAGACAGAACTGTTAAAACAGTCAAAAACAGGAGAAAAATCCGTTTACTTCTTTGTTGAAGAAGCGCTGGAAGAAGAGAACCTGAACACATTCAAGAATATAGTTGCCGGATTCTTATCCAATCCCTTAATCGCGAAGGCTGAATTGTCATGGACGGATTTATTCACCGAGCTTGCAAAGGTGGACAACTTGGTTTTGATTTTTGATGAATTCCCAAACCTCGTAAAGAAGAATAAACGATTTTTATCGCAATTCCAAAAGATCTGGGACGAGTTGCTGGCTGATACGACAATCAAATTAGTTGTCTGCGGCTCATCCATTTCATTGATGGAGA
>JAYEJE010000134.1:0-1916 GCA_034660415.1 Methanobacteriota archaeon
TGGGTAGATTATTGAGAATAGCCAGCAGGTTTGAATTGACAAAGGGCAGTATTTCGAGGGCGTTTCAAAAGCGGTGTGGATGTATCAAATCGGTGGTTATCAGGTACTGGCGAAGTATTTGAAGTATAGGAAGAAGCGGGAATTGTCTTTAGATGCAGGTTGTGACGATCTAATTCCAACAGTAGTAATCTGTTTCGAATCTTCAAGCAGGGCTGAATAATCGAATACCCGAGAGGTTAAAATGACTTTCCGTGCAGGACCACCAATTTAATACGTGATATAGCCCAGCGGCACATATAACCAATTAATATATTGGACTTGTTGCTATTATAAGAACAAGCGAATTGGTTTTCTGAGCCCACCGGAAGAAGGTAAAAGGCACGATTGATGAGGTGAAAATAAATAGAGAAGATGATAACCATTAAATGTGCTACATGCGGAGAAAAGGTATTTAGATACCAAAAAATAGGAAAAGGGAGGTTATGGCATTGCTGGAAAAGCAGGATTGTCCGAGACTATTCCATTAAAGAAGGGAAGAGCATTAAGTGTAAATGTGGCAACTTAATTGGGTTGGACGAAGGTAAATGGATCAAATTAAAGAGAAAATCATTCAGCTATACGGGAACGAAGTTAACCAAATAATTGGAGCTCATTCTTGTCTTCGCGATGCTAATACAATACTAGAACTATAATATATATCCGCATAACAAAGGAGCATATAGTATAGATTGCAAATGATAACTAAGCATATGGATAAAGATACCAGCCATCGCAAAATCTGCGGTGTGGACATGGTCAAGTTAGCGGAGAAATACGGCACACCCTTATATGTCCTTTTTGAAGCGATAATTGCGGAAAATTATAAACAGTATCAAACGGCACTTACGGATGTATATAAAAACCACCTCATTTGCTATGCCGTAAAGGCTAATACAACATTTGCGATTCTCAAACTTTTAGGTGATCTTGGTGCAGGCGCAGATGTAGCCTCGGAATATGAATTGCAATTCACACTTGATGCTGGCATACCACCAGCGAAGATAAGAGCAAATGGTAACTGCAAGAGTGAACAATATTTGGAAGAATGCATTAAGAACGGTATATTAATCAACGTAGACCCGGAAGAGGAGTTAGACCTATTAAATGAGACAGCACGAGAATTAGGAATGGCGGCAAAGATAAATTTGCGGCTTGCTGGGTTTCCGCTCAAGCATATAACGTCACCGGCAATAACAACGTCCAGCGAATGGAGTAAGTTCGGTATTCCGGTTCAGCGTGCAAAAGAGGTCTTCCAAAAGGTTCTGAACTTAGATAATTTGATTCCCAATGGCTTGATGGTTCATCTTGGATCTCAAATCACAGATATGGATGCATACCATCTGGTACTTGATGAACTGATAAAATTAGCGGCGGATGCCAATAAAATCGGCTTTGACGTTAAGGAAATTAATATAGGCGGTGGTTGTGGTATTCAATATATGGGTAAAGAAGAATGGAACGGGATAAAGAGAAAAATTGCAGATACAAACGATGCTACTTGGGCTAATGAATTGATCGGGTATAATTGCAATAATGAATGGGTTAGTGAAGAGCTCTATTGCCCGTTCACGCCCGACACATTTATACAAAAATTGTTTAATGATACTTATAGCGCAAACAGAACTTTTAAGGAGCGATTGGAAGCGATGGGACTTCCAAAAATTGTTGTTGAGCCGGGAAGAAGTCTTGTCGGTAATGCACAAGTAACGTTAGTAAGAGTATGCCATGTAGGAACAACTCCAAGTGGGCAGAACATAGTTCATGTAGATGCGGGCGTTAATCATCATTCCCAGAACATTATTGTTCCGGAACAACTGCATAGAATGGAGATTGCGAACGACATAGACTCAGCCGCGAGTTTTGAAACTTTTATCGCC
>JAYEJE010000135.1:0-10231 GCA_034660415.1 Methanobacteriota archaeon
CTCGCGCCTGACCAGCTCCACATCCGCTTGTAGCGCACCTATACGCATCGATTCGCATTCAGGGCATTGCAGGGCATCTACATCATTTATTCGCATCACCGCCACATACCGCCAGCAATTTGTGCATACAAAAGTCAACGACTCATCAAGCAACCTTGCTTTCACATACTTTATTATAACTTTATGCATCCTATCAGGCGGGATCAGCTCATAGCCCCTTTTTAGTACCTCCACGATTCCCGCAACAGGGCTGACGTCATCGCCTTTTAGCACACTGATTTTTAATTCGCCCGCGTTTATCCGCTTTAACAGCCCGACCGTCTGTTTTATATCTACATCCTTATCCTGAGCTTCTCTTATAGCTTCATCGAATACTGCAGAGCCATCAAAACTCCTTATCAGGTTGTCAAGGTCCAGATCACTCAATGACGCTTTCTTCGCTATAGCTCCGAATCGTCTCGCCACATGTATGAACCTATGCTTAAATAACCTGCTTCGGACTAATGAATCCCTAGCGAGCTTTTCTATTGCTCCTGTTGATAACGCTAAGACAATCGCTTCAACCTCTTCCGGCTCCAACTCGGATTCGGTTCTCAGCATTATCCGGTAAGGGTCTTGCTGCACGCCCACGGGAGCACCTATCTTGTCTGATATAACAGTAGCAAGGATCATGGCTAACGTCCTATTTACAAGCAGCCCGAACGAGCATTGTAAGATTATATATTCATTCCACCGTTCGAGCGTTAACAGCTTATCTGTTGGCACGGGATAACCGCCTTTCTCTTGCTCTATTACTTCATCTAAAGCGCGGGTAATTGTCTGTTCGCTACAAGAATATCGCTGTACGAGTTCCTTACCTATCTCTGCAACCGCCTTACCACTTTCAAGCTCTTCTTCCAGACCACCACGGATCTTACCTACCTCGTCCGCAACAGGATAAGGAACCGGAATCTCCTCTCCTACCCAGCTTGGGATAGCGCCAGTCGGGTCATCTTCGTGCTTTACGTATATCTTATCGCCATACGCGTGCAATATCTTCCATACACGACCACCCTCGATGAACTTGTTCCCGGCTTTGGCATATTCCGCAACAAAAGCTTCGTCCAAAACGCCTACGGGTTTGTCATCGTCGTCAATAACCAGAAATTGCCTTACTTCCGGAATCATGGACAAATGCTCGAAATAATAGTTATATAGCGGCTTTATCTGTTTTGGTCTTATGAATACTTTCTCTTCGGCAGAGAACCACAGAAGCCGTGGTATTCGTGAATGCATATAGGCCAAGATGGAGACTAATTCCTGCTCCTCAAGGTCCCTATATGGGTATGCTTTTTTTATCAGCGCCAACGCTTCTTCAAAGCTCCATCGCCCTTGCGCCATAAGCAATCCCGCTATTTGATGTGCCAGAACGTCAAGCGGCTTCTCCGGTATGCCAGCAGGCTCTAAATCATCTGTAAGGGCCTTGCGACAGATCACAAGCGATTCCAGTGCATCGTCCGAATCCTGAACAACTATCGCGCCGTTTGCAATGCCACCTATTCTATGACCGCTTCTGCCGATTCTCTGCAGCAGCCTCGTCACCTGTCGCGGTGAGTTATACTGAATAACAAAGTCCAGCCGGCCGATGTCTATACCTAGCTCTAAGGAACTCGTGCAGATAATACCTTGCAGGTTGCCGTCTTTAATACCTTTCTCTACGTTAAGTCGCGATGGCTTGGATAGCGAGCCATGATGAACACCAACGAGGAAGTTCAAATCCCAGACTCGGAACCGGCTTCCGAGGATCTCTGTTATCGAGCGCGTATTTGTGAATATCAATGTTGATTTATGCTCTTCGACCAGTTTCTTCATCAACTGTAACCGAGCGGCGACTTCGGGATATGTATATAGCTCTTCCGCCAGCTTATAATCTTCCGAATCGGCTCGTGGATAAAAAACCTCCACCGCTATTGACCGGGCTACCGGGACATTAATTATCTCGCATTCACGTTGTGTCCCGACTAAGAATTTCGCCACTCGATCTGGCGAGCCTATGGTGGCGGATAATCCAATGACTTGGAAATCTGCTTTCTTAAGGTACCGAAGCCGTTCCAGTGCAAGAGCAAATTGAGTGCCGCGCTTGTCACATGCGAGTTCATGCACTTCATCTACGATTACCCATTTGACAACTGCTAGGTGCTGACGCATAATCCTACCGGGTATTATCGCCTGTAACGTCTCCGGTGTGGTAATCAGAATATCAGGTGGAGCCATTGCCTGTGCCTCTCTTTCCCTATTCGAGGTGTCGCCATGTCTCACGCCTAACCTCAGGTCAAGTCGTTTACACCACCATTGTAATCGTTCAAGCATATCCCTATTCAATGCTTTCAGTGGCGTTATGTAAAGGACTTTTATTCCTGCGCCTCGTTCTGTTCGGATTAACGCATCTAAGACGGGTAAAAGTGCCGCTTCTGTCTTGCCACTCGCGGTTGGCGCAATCAATAATACGTTTTTTCCTTCTGTTATAAAAGGAATAGCCCTGGTTTGTGGTTCGGTGGGACACGAAAACCCTTTTTCACCTATTGCTTTTTGAATAGGGCTCGAGAATAAGGAGTATACTGTGGGTTCTAGTTCCATATTTGTATTTGTATAGCGGAGGTTAAAAAACCACGAGATTCCACAAGATTAACACAAGCGATAGGGATTAATATGGGATAAAGTAGCTTATAAAGTACTGAACTCTTGTTACTTCCATTCTATCCGTGTAAAAAGCCGTGTGATCTTGTGGTTAGCTAAAGAATTGCAATTATACTTATAGTTTTCGTAAAAGTTATATAAAAGAAATAAACGGTATCTTATATATAGTGTTCTTACCTAAAATATTTTGGACATATAAGCATGACGACTATAACGCCAAAATCACTGTTGAATATCGTGAAAATAGACCTGAAGAGGGACCTGAACCCGCTACTAAATGAGATTCTTACTATTGCGGGACGAGAGATGCGTGCTCATTCCGGGACTATTATGCTCGTCAATGAGGTGACCGGTGAACTTGAGATGGGTGCTACTTTTGGTCTCCCGGACGATTATATCGAAAAGGTTTACAGCGAGGGAGTGCCTATCACCACAAGCCCATCTGGCGTGGTTTTGGAGGCGGGGCGTTATTACCAGGTGCCTAATATCTTCGAGGAGCCTAGAGATAAACCCTGGTTGGACCTTGGACGTGAGTTAGGTATTTCGGCGCAGATAGTTATGCCAATGAAAGGAAAGGACGAGGTTATAGGTCTGCTGAATGTCTATATGGCAAATCCCCATGAATTCACAGAAAGCGAGATTGCTTTTCTAACAATAGCAGCAAGCCAAGCCGCAGCGGTAATCGAAAATGCCAGACTATATACCCGGATAGAGAATAAAAACGTGGAACTGGAGTACGAGATCAACGAGCGTAAGCGTGTGGAGGCGGCATTGCGGGAGAAAAAGGAACTATTGAGTAACATATTGGCTGGATCCGCTGTTGGGATAGGAGTTGTAGAAGATAGAAAGCTTAGTTGGACAAATGAAAGCATGATGAAAATGTTCGGTGTAGAAAATGAAGAAGATTATATTGGCCAAAGTGCAAAAATACTTTATGCGTCAGAAGAGGAATATGAACGAGTTGGCCAAATACTCCATAAAAATCGTACTGATAAAGTAGTCCAATTCGATGCACAACTTAAACGAAAAGATGGTTCCATCTTCTATGGCTGCATATTGATAAGCTTTTTAGATTTGTCTAATCCCATGAAAAAGGCTATTGCTACTATTTTGGATATATCATGGAGAAAGCATGCGGAAGTGGCACTTAAAAGATCAGAAGAGCGGCTAAGGGTATTATTTGAATATGCACCGAATGCATACTTCCTGTACGACTTAGAAGGTAACTTATTGGACGTTAATAAAGCCGCAGAGAGCATAAGTGGATATAAAAAGGAAGAAGTAATAGGTAAGAATCTTTTCAATCTGAAAATACTGCCCCCCGAGCAAAAACCAAAAGCAGATGCGTTTTTGGCTAAGCCTGTGCAGGGGCAACCTCGTGATTCCGGTGAGCGTATCTTAACTCGAAAAGAGGGTAATAAGGTCATAGTAGAACTAAAAGCGTTTCCTGTAAAGATAGAGGATAGAACTTTGGTGTTATGCTCGACCCTCGACATCACGGCGCGCAAGCGGGCTGAGGAGGCGTTAGTAACTAAAAACCGGGAACTGGTGCCTGAAATCAACAACCGCAGGCGAGTAGAGAATGCGTTGAAAAGAAGTGAACAAAAGTACAAGGAAATTACTGATTTCTTACCCGACCAGATTTATGAGTATATACGTATACTAAACTAATCGTATTTGTAGCAAGCAAACCACAAGATTACACAGATTTTCACGAGAAAACAATAATATCTATCACTTTGACGCTAGCGAGGCAAGTTTGGCTACAAGGATGAATATTGCCTGTTTGTGATCTTCCTTACTCCTGTGCACCTGGAACGGCGAGATCTCCATCTCGTTATACTCCGAGAAATCACAGTTCAAATCATTTTCTTCACAATACCGCTTTATCTGTGCCAAAAGCATATGCAGGTGTACTAGCTCTTCCTTTTTCATCTTCACACTTGGTTAGCGCATTTAACTAGATAGTGCCTACTACTTGAAAGTGCAACTATTTAAAGTTTTCTATCTGCCGCCTATGCATAGCTTAACAATCTCCAAAAGCATACCGGAATTTGTGCTGATCTGAATTGCCAATCAAGATAAAGGAAGAGGATACAGAGGTTAAAATTTTATGTGACCCCTTTCTTTATTTCTCCGCCTTTTCTTTTTGGTTGCTCCAAACCGTGAGCGATCACTCCCCGCCTAAGAACGACTCCAGCATTTCCGGATCCACTCGCATATTCAGGATCCTGATGGGCTCTGCCTTCTCGTAAATATTCTTCAAGTTACCCTGCTTCTTATACGAAGCAAGCTTCCTTACACCCTTTAGCTGCGATTCTGAAAGCTTCTTTGTTTCTATCTCTCCTTCTTCTTCCGCTCGCTTCACCAGTTCCTTACCTGCATCACTTCTCGTTATCACAGTTGACCATCCAAACTCAGAGCCTATTGAACCAACAGACACATCAGCGAACTCGGCAGCAAAATCGTAGCAATAGTCGCACGCCTCACGCACGCAGTCACGCATATTCTTTATCGGCGTTTTTAGCTCTTTCCCCGCCTTTGTATAAACGATGAAACTACCCTTCTTTATGTTGAACTTTTCAACATCTTCTATCTGCGTGCCCAACTCTAGCAGCTTATTTTTGAGCATAGGCATGTCAAAAGTTTCTGAGCAGAGTAGCCCAATCAGTAACTTCACCCTATCTGCACCGACATCAAATCCCTTTGACAGTTGTACCTTCCTCATACCCTGTATGTGACATGGCAACCCGACGAGAGCGACATTTTTATAGCCCTGCTCAAAAGCATCTCCAACACCTGATACAGAAGGGCACTGCGTATATTTCGATCCAGCAGCAGCTAATATGTCCGCCTTTTTTGTTGCTACGAAGGGTTCCGCTACCCAGTCTTCAGATGTCTTTGATACCACCGCGGCGTCTATCTCACCGTGCTCAAGCAAGAATACGAGTAATGCAGATACAACTCCGCCATCTTGTGCCTTCTCTATTATCGCTTTATCAGTCGCTCTTGCGGTCAATATATCCCCCTTGTAGTATCCCAAAAGGTTATCGGTTCTTATCTCGCCAAACACAGCCCGTTCTACTTCAAGAGGCGCGAAGAACGTCCGTGGACAGAAATCATAGCACGCACCGTGTATCTCATGGCATTTCTTCTTCGTCACGGGTATCTCATTCTCATAAGTTATGTATTCTTTACAGAATGCACCACAAGAGCCACAGTAGCAGCACAGACCGTTATATATCACTTCTGCTTCTAGATCCGTTATGTTCCCTTTCTCTTTTACCATGGTAATCACCTCTTTATACTTTCTACCAACTTCTTCAGCATATCCTTATACTCATCTTCCATCCTCGGCATGATATTCGTAAAGCTCATCCGCGCATTCGGATGGTAATATCGGTCAATAGAAACCGTACGCATCAAAGGATCAGTTGCGAAATTCTTCAGACACGAAAGCATCTGCGATGCGTAATAATAGATGATGCCATAGAAGATCACGAAATCATAGTTCCCCTCTCCATCCAGCCCCTTCCAGTTCGGGTCGCGTAAACAATTGGTGAGTTCATGCAAGTTGTAATAGTATACGTTCTCGGTGTATTTTTTTTCTACAAAACCTCTCATGCTGTGCCCCGTTGCTGCTATGGGTATTCCTTTTTTACCTATTTCTATCGCTATTTCTACAAAGAAATCGTCCCGCAGTATCTCTGAGCCAACCACGAGCAACGGTCTCCTTGCACTTGTTATATAACTCCCTATCACTTCCGGCGGTGCAATCCCGCCTATCTCAGGACCCGCGATACTCGCCACGTCAAACGGTATTTCTATTCCCATTTTTTTACCACCCTTATTTCTTTCCCCTTACCAATCTTTCTAAATTCGTCGGGTTAAACGAGGGGTTGTATCCCCTAATCGGTCCTTCCTCTATCTTCTTCTTCTTCCAATCTATCTTCCAGCCTTGCTCATCCTCCAGTTTCTTCAATAATTCGTTCCGCGTAGCAATAGGGAGGTCACTTGCAGCTCTTACGAAGAGATGCCAATCCGGCGGATATGCACTGAGATACTTCTGGTTGAGGTCTATGTAATGTGTCAGTTTTATAGACCGTCCACGATCTGTATCCGAAGGCCGAATGCAGAGTTTTGCCATCATCGGTAACGCTTCCTCCACCGTTTCACACGCCACGAGCAAATCCTGCGGTCCAGGTTCGACATAAACCTCAGAACCGTCACTGGCATCTATTAGTTTCCAATCTTCTTTTCTGTCAGGGCGACTCATGAACGCCCTCCTGTATTTCGCACCATGAGGTCCTACCACCGCGGGAACTCCCAGTCTATTAAAGCCCGTAGCGATAGAAGCAGCCTTCTGCGACATCGCGCCCCACGCAACACCACATGCGCCCACGCGGGTTAATACATAATCCGCAATCTCCTCATAATTGCCCCTCAATGGCCGTCCTGCGAATATACTCGCTACTTTTATCGTGGCATCGTGTATATGTGCATTGGAAACGCACGAGCCTATGTTGATAACTCCACCGCCATTGAACCCGCCGTGATGCGCCTCGTATATCGTTTTCCCGTCTTCATCCTTCCAGAGCGCACAATCTATCGCCATGCAGCCTGTCAGCGCAACGATATAATTCCGTTCCGCAAACTCCTTCACGATAAGCCACGCATCCTTCGTGCCATTGGGATAATTGCCGCAGCCTATCGGTGCGATGATGCCGGGAATAGTTCCCAAGACTAGAGGAGCACCCGCTTCTCGTACCTCACTGTCCCATATCGGCCCCCTACCTATTCGCATCCGCCCTTTCTCTTCTTTCAACTGTGGATACGCCGCTTTTGTCATCACATCTACAATCGGAATATGCTTCTTACATACCTGCTCGCATCTGCCGCAGCCGACACAGATGTCGAACAAGTCTGCAAGTGGTTTTATGTTGCCCGCGGCGGCACTTTTATTTGCCTCGCCAATATAAAGCCCGTTAGGACATGCAAGTGTGCAGCCACCACATAAGATGCAATCGTTCACGTAATATTTGAATTCATCATCGCTGAGTATAAACTTTAGTGACTTTCTCTTCTTATCCATTTGGAGCGCAGTCCTCACCACAACCTCGCCCACCTGGTCAGGTTCGAGTATTATGACTCCGGGTACCCGGCCGCTAACTAGGTCATCCACTATTTTATCCGGGTCATCGTCTGTGCGATCCACCAGCCCGTGCATTGCCTTGTCGTTCGTTGCGATCATAGGCGAATGTACACGCTGGCAGAGTTCTAATACGTCTGCACGGATGCACTGCTCGTCTGTTACGACAACATCCGCAATCCCCGCTCGTAGGACACGCAGTTGCCGGCCGAGCGCGGATACTATCTTCGCTTTTTTATACACTCGCGTGGTATCTATAGACGTGCAGCATATTCCACCGAGTTCTACCTTGTCTTCCAGGTCGTTTTCCGTTAAATACACGCCTATATCGGCAGCCGGCGGTACGTTATGCCCAATAACAATAATAACTGCCTTATTTGTATCTATTGTACCTATACCCACGTCAACAAAAGGCACGTCAGGTCCATCGCCCGGAAAGCCAGAAGGCATACCATAACACGCAATCTGGATAATATCCGCGGCTTCCTTGTTCAGTGAATCGAGCATACCCATGTGCAGCGCTTTCGACTCGAAGTCCATGTACGAGCCTTCCTGTCCTGTATGAAGCGCATCTGCTAACTGAACTATCTGCTCTTCTACATAACTGAATACCTCATCGTAATCGCCGATTGTCTTCGGTTTTATTCCGCATACCAATCTCGTTAGGGGCGCTTCTATATCTACTTCGGGTCCGAAATCTATCGGCACGTCCGGACCGAACTTCTTTATCATATCATGTAAAAGATGCCTACCATGGCCACAATGTGCACTACAGCCCACCAAACAAGCAAGAAGGACAATCCTTCCCTGCTGTGCGTCCATCCTTATTCCACAAGCGCCCTTCTTGTTACCAGTGAGGTCGCATTTACCGTATGTGCAAAGGCAGCACATGTCGCAAATAGGCGCATAAAACGGTTTGTAGCGGTTCAATAGCTTAAAGTCCCAGTCTCGAAGCGTTGCAATGCGCGGCATTGGATGGGGCCCCATTGGCTCCCATTCTTCCTCTCCCTCGCCTTCAGCCTCTATCTCCCCTATGTGTATATTCACATTTTTCAAGTCGAGGATATCGACAAGCCTACCTTTTTTTATCTCTTCCATTTCTGCCCTCCACTATCTCTATATTCCATCTCTTTCTTTTTACTTTTTAAGCTTTACGGTTTTTGTTTCTGCAGAGCCATTACTAACTCAAGTAATTTAGGAGCATAAAACGGTTGCACTAGCGCTTCACAGCAGTATCATAGTGAAAATAGTGCAATCACCGAACCAATCATTATAGCGGCCATTAATAACCCCACTATCGCTTTCTGCCATCGCTTACTACTACTATCTTTCTCCACTCTTTTCCGCTTCACCATCTCTTCTTTTTACCCCTCCTCTTAAATTTTTGATTCCGTTGGTAAATATTGGAATCTGACAATATATATAAAGTTCCCTTGTTTATATATTTCTTTGGTTTTAGGGGTTTGGTTTTAGGGCACCTGAGAGCTCATGCTTCTCCTGTGCTATACAAAAAAGCCATTCCCGCGTATTCCAACCTTATCGCGGGAATAATATTGTGCTTTAAGCTACCACTATGTTTCCTATCCACATGAAGTCGTCACTACTCGTGGCATAAATCATATCGCTTATTATTGTAGCAATTTCATCTTGTGTCTTGTTTGAGACATCTATTACACCGGGTTCCGGACCTTCTCCGTCCAGATCTAAGATGCTGTCTATATAGCTATACACAGAATCGCCGTAAGCTTTATCTTTTCCGGGGTTGAGCACGATTACCGTGTAATTGCCGTTGTCTGCATCGCTATCTACTTTTAGCTTTTTGTAATAGTTATTAAAGTAGTTCGTAGAATTGCAATATGTGGGTACTGTGTATATTGTAGTGCCATACAAACCGTCCATTCCTGTGCCATCCCCTCCTTCTGGAGATATTAGCACTATCTCAACGTAATCAGAGGATGCGTTACCAAAAACCTCGAAACTGTCGCCAGGAGCGACTGTCGTATTTGAGATTGTCGCATCTAAGTGTGTTTTTAGCACGAATATCGCGGCCGATCCGTCTGCACTTGTTGTGGGAGGGCTTTCGCCATGTCTTTTAGCGGAATCTAGCCATGCCTTTAGCGTTACTGGTCCTGGTACGGTCATACAGACATCGGTTGTTATTACCTCTTTGCTGAACGTACCGTCTGCTTCTATCACAAGATCCTCCAGTCGGGCATACAGAACGTCATCTATAAATACATCAACATAGGTGCCCGTATTAGCTATACCCTTTATATCCAGCTTCTCGCCGATTACCACCGTAGATGCTAAATCAAACCACACTCCTTTTTCGGAAACTGTTATGTCTATGGTATCATAGTCGCCAGCACGCGGACCACTTTGAACGGTTACCTTTATTGTATAGGT
>JAYEJE010000136.1:0-1909 GCA_034660415.1 Methanobacteriota archaeon
CAACGGGGAAAACGGTTTCGGACGAAAATGTCTCCGCATTACCGAAAAGCTCGGGTATAACGCCCACAACAGATACTAAAATGGTGGTGATAGGAGGCCTGCTACCAGAGCTACCAGAAGTTGACTGGTTGAGTATGACACCAGGAAGTCAACTATGGACTCTTTACAATGGCGCCTGGATTAAGGGTAACGCAGCCCTATACGCTGGAGACTGGACTTATTTGCTACTCTACAACGATCATAACCAGTGGCTTTCGATATATGAGGTAGATCCAGATGGTTGGAAGGATTGGAATCCTTTAGGACATCAAAAAGTAGGGTACTACTACCACCCGTTTGACGCCGAGAAGGTGGGCTGGAATCGAATTTATGCGGATGGAAGTTCAACAGGGGAGAGTAACTCAGTATGGATCTATGTATGGCCTAGTACACCGCCACAACCTGCATTAACAGTTACTGCTTGGATGGGATCCTCGTACTACACCATATATCCACCAAGTAACGTAGTATATACTTACTACACTGTAAACCAGCCATGCCATGTAAGATCAACGTACCTAAAACAAGGTGGCGGTATGGCGCGTTGTGGACCACACTACGTTAGTGCAGGCACGCATACAGACACGGGCACAATAGGGCCTCCAAGAGGGATGAGAACAGTGGTTGTAGATGCGTGGACGAGCAGCGGCGAATATGCATACGACGTAACATCCTATAATGTGGGTTAGATGACTAATCCCACACTTTTTTTATTGTATATAAAGTATAACTTCTACCTATTTAGGACGCAGATTTACACGGATTTAATTTTTTCTGCGTTAATCAGTGTTAATCTGTGTCAATAATTAATTTTAGTTGGATATTATGCTTTCTTGTTAGGGGTAGGTTTTTATATACCTAAGTTTTTGTTATAATATGTGGTAGTCGATAATGAGCAACAAAAAAAGGTATTTTGTCACTGTATTTGGAATGCTTATATTGTGCTTATCCATATTGGCAACCATAACGGCGGTATCTTCCGTGTTTTTCACTGTAGAGTTCACTATTCCACCAGGTGAATCACATAGTAAAAATTTAACCGTTGTAAATTATCAGGATTCACCCGCCTATAATATTTCGCATACTCCTGTTGCAGGAGATGGTGCCGAGATGGTGTCTATCGAACCCGGGCGAATTGATGAAATTGAAGCAGATGGCGAGGGCACTTTCGTAGTAACTGCATCAGTCCCAACGGATCAAAAGCTGGGGAACTATACGACGTATTCTTATTTCTTTTTCCCGTCTGAAGGTTTTCCTCCTTCAATGCCTAAAAAAGTCGATATTTTCATCACGGTTGCTCCAAAAGTCGTAGAGGTATATGGCATAGATTTGAGTATAGATGGCGAAGAAGATGTCATGACTAAGAACGTAACGATCAACGAGACGGCAAGCTTCGAGCTAACAGTAAAAAATACCGGTATAGGGCTTGACGTGATGGAGATAGAAGAGCCTGAATTTGAAGATGGTGAAGGCTGGGATGTAATGCTCTATATTCAGGAAGAAGAGGTTAGTGAGTTTCCATGTGATATGATACTAAATGCGGGTGAAGAGGATTATCTATTGTTAAACGTTACGGGAACCATGCCGGGCACGAATTTGTCGGTTGAAATAACTGGTCGGTCATGCGCAAATGCTACAATTGTTGATTCTGTTAGTGCTATCACGTTTATTATTGAAAAGATGGAGGAGGCAGTTAATGACACAGATGCTACAGAAATCGCACCCTAAAAAACCTTTCTTTAAGCGAAGCGTTTTCCGTAAACGCTTTACTAAAGGGACAACAGCATTGATTTTAATCGTTTGTGTTGCTTTAGTTGCGGTACAAACGGTAACTGCTGCTTCTAATGGTAGTGATACAGATGTCATTTTA
>JAYEJE010000137.1:0-10222 GCA_034660415.1 Methanobacteriota archaeon
TGATAGCCGCTTGGTCCAGCCCAGTCAAATACTCGACCTCATACGGGTCATGTTTAGCACGGGCCAGCCGATGCACAATCTCCACCTAGGGAATAGTCCCAAAAAAGGTTTTTCATATCGTCAAATATTAAAAATCCGTGTAAATCCGTGTAAATCTGCGTCCTAAATTAAGTAGGTAGAAGTTATACTTTATTTTATATAGCACAAGCACCAAAATTCTAATATCTGAGCAGCTATTAACGGCCAGCACACTCGTCCATTTCCGCCAGGAAAGCGTTGGCATGCTCGCTCAAGCCCTTCGCCTGCTCGTTCATCTTATCGAGTGTGTTGATGGCACCGGCAACTAATATCCGCAAAACCTGATAGTTCTCATCCCATGATAATAACCGTTTCATGTTCTCCTCCCCTATTTCATGATACCATTCATCATGACGCCAGATGAGTATCGCACCCAAGATGCTAACGGCCTCCTCTAACTTCAGGTCCTCTAATTGAGATAGTTTGAGTAGCAATTCCTCTATAATGAACCCAAAAGGATCCTTGACGGCAGGTAAATCATCCAACGATAACGGGACATGTTTCATAATCGCGGGCAGAGCCATAAATAGCTCTGATGTGCGCACACGTCCATGGAAATATGCAATGATAGTCCCTTTCGGAGTCGCAGCGTAGATTTCCGCACCCCTCTTCCCTTCGCCAATCTTGTGTACGACATGAGCTTTCACCATTTTTGGGAGATTCCTCAGAACTGTTGGATAAGGTATGGCCGTACCTTTTGCTATAGCATACTTGCTGGCCTGTCCGCTCTTGATAAGGAATTCGAGAATAGCATCCGTGTATTCAGATCGCGCTATTTTCATGATATGTTCTTTTGTTAGTGAATATGAACATAAAAGGATATGTTTATTTATATAGGCATTTTAGCTACTTACTGATAGACATGGTCAGACTAAGCGTGAAAAAGGTTCTGTTGATTGTGGTTTGTCTAGTAATTATCGGCACGAGTTTTGCTCTGCTTATGCAACAACCGGAGTCGCAACGGCCAGTTAGGGTGATCATGGGCCCTTTTTTCGCTCATTACATACTCTGTTATCCGCTTGAGAACGAGTTTGTAAAACCTACGATTGGAGTGGAAATTGATACGACTCACAACTTCAATGAACACCTGATGGCAGGTGGTGGAGATATGGGTGAGATGTCAACAGCAGCCTTCGCTATCGCTTATGATAAGGGCATCCCATTGAAGGCTGTGAGTATTTTCGTCTCCCATCACGGTCTGGAAAGAGGAGAAGGTGTAGCCAGAGTATTCGCGAGGAATGAGAGTGACATTCATATGCCAGAGGACCTTGTGGGGAAGAAAGTGGGTGTTCCAGGTCTTAAAACCACCACCACAACCATTTTCTTAGGGATGCTGAAGCGGAAATATGGTATAGAAGAAGAGGAGCTAGAACTCATAGATAAAGCACCCCCTATGCTCCCTACGCTCTTAGATAAGGGCGATATCGATGCCGCTTTAATGCTCGGCGATGTATCCGTAAAGACATATTATAGCAATAAATACAAAGAGGTGTGGAATGTGGATGAGACATTCAAGCAGGAGTATGGTGAATATCCACCTGCTTCACTGCTCGTAGTCAATGCCGAGTTCTTGGAGAAGCACAAAGACCGGGCAGAAGACGCAATAGACACGCTCATACAGTCGAAGTCTTATGGTGAGGCGCATATAGAAGAGATATGTGAGTGGTATGCCAAGAAATTCGGTGGCGATGCGGAATATTACAAGAAGGCTTACTACAATCATTATGCTATATTCCTCACACCAATCACAGATGAAAACAGAAAGGCTGTTATGACCATCTTCGAGTTTACAAAAGATCGAGGCATCATAACAGAAGTCCCAGACCCAGCGAATGCATTTGTAAGTATATGACTGACGATGAGAGCAAAAATATTTTATTCAGTTTTCGCCATATCTGCCTTTTTGGTTCTCTGGTTTGTCATTTCAGGATATTACAATTCGCCATTGTTCCCGGGTCCGATAGAGACTGTATATGCATTCTTTTCTATCTTAGCTACACAAGATGGCTGGTATCAAATTGGGGTGACCTGCTACCGTGTCTTCGTTGGGACTCTTTTTGGCTCTTGTGTAGGCGCTCTGGGTGGTATATTACCGAGATACAGCAAGATGGCCGAATACACCGTCAAGTCGGTGGTTTATCCGTTATTTGAATCCATTCCTTCGCTCTGTTGGGTTCTGATCTTTGTTGTCTGGTTTGGACTCTCAGATATGACACCCATATTGGCAATTACCGCTGCGGTCATCCCGTTCTTCATAATAAATATATGGGAGGGCGTAAAAGAGCTGGACGAAAGTATAATTGAGATGGCACATACATGCACAAGAAATCGGATGCGAATATTGCAAAAGGTAATAATGCCTATGCTTTACCCTTATGCCTTCTCTGCATTTAAGACCTCATTTGAAGTTGCGTGGAAGGTAGTTATACTGGGCGAGGTCTTTGGTGCTGCGTGTGGGATAGGTTACAGGCTATGGATCTCATATGAATACTATGCGATAGAGAATGTATTCGCATGGACACTCTGTTGTGCAATAATCATCATTGTGTTCGATTATGGTCTGTTCAACTACATAGACAGGAGGTATATGAGGCGATGGAAGAGGTGAAGGGAAAAGAAGTGTTAAGAATTGAGGGACTGCATAAGCGTTTTGGCGCTCTTGTTGTATTGGATGATGTCAGTTTCGATATATGCCAGGGCGAATTCATTTGCGCATTGGGTCCTTCGGGCTGTGGCAAGACAACAATCCTTCGCATAATAGCTCAGCTTGCACACCTAGACGAAGGTAGAATTTTCATTCACGGTAATGAGCTAATAACAGAAGGTTACCTCGACGATCTAAGCGTAGTCTTCCAGGAGCCGAGACTGCTCTACTGGAGAACTGTGGAAGAGAATGTGAAACTCGCTCTTGAGTTAAAAAGGGGTAGAGTTAGCGATAGGGATGAAGCAGTTGTGAAAAAGGCACTTTCGATGGTAGGACTGTCGGATTTCGGAGATGCATTCCCGCACGAGTTAAGTGGAGGAATGAAACAGAGGGCTGCACTTGCAAGAGCGCTAGTAACCGAGCCGAGCATATTACTTATGGATGAGCCCCTTACCGGCTTGGACTTACGAACACGAGAGGATTTGCAGGATGAGATACTGAGGATCTGGAAGGAGAGGGATATGACCGCTATTTTCGTTACTCATGACCCGCTGGAAGCTATTTACATGGCAGATCGCATAATTGTGCTATCCGACCGTCCGACAAAGGTAAAGGAAGTGCTGAAAGTGTCACTTAATAGACCACGAAACCGCGATGACATCCGAATTAAGGAATTAGAGAAGTATATAAGAGAACTTTTCGGTTATAAAAAGTTAGAATAATATGAAAATCGTAAAGCGGAAGATAAAGGGGGGCCGGAAGCCGACCGGTGAAATAGCACTGGTTCCTGAGTCGCTAGACGACTTATGGCATCTCAAGCATGTGATAGAAGGCGGTGACCTTGTCTATTCTCTTACGTATAGGCGGATAGACGCTGCGACTGATAAGGTCAGACCAGACAAAATAGAAAAGAAACCGATTAGGTTGGGCATGAGGGTAGAAAGAGTAGAATTCCATAAATTCTCTCGCAGATTGCGTATAAAAGGCGTAATTGAGGAAGGTCTGGATACCGAGTTGGGCTCTTATCATACCTTTAACATCGAGCCGGGTGTACAGCTTTCCATCTTGAAGGACTGGAAAGAGCATCAGTTGAAGCGGTTGCGAGAGGCGGAGAAAGCAGTTGACTCGCCGGACGTAATAATAGCCACAATAGAGGACGGAGAAGCAGTTGCCGGTATAGTGCGGCAATATGGTGTGGATGAGCTCTTTTCCGTTCGATATGGTTCTGGTAAAGGCGATGGTGGCAGTAACAAGACGGTTTTCTTCGAGGACGTGTTGAAGCACTTGAAAAACTCGTTTCTGTCATTAGATGCGGAAGCAATAATCATTGCGGGTCCGGGCTTCATAAAGGACGATTTCTTCTCGTTCGTGAAGGCTAAAGATCGTGAATTAGCGACACAAGCAAGAATTGTGCCGACGTCTTCAATTGGTGTGTCAGGGTTCATAGAAGTATTGAAAAAGGGCGCGGTGGAACAGCTAAGAAAAGAGGAGCGGCTGACACGGGAAGTTGCCCTGATGGACCAGTTAATGGCGGAGATAAGCAAAGATGAGGGCGGAAAGGCAGTGTATGGATATGAAGAAGTAAAAAAGGCGTTGGAATATGGTGCAATAGAGTCCCTTATGGTCTGCGATGAGAAGCTTATGGCGTCTGAGGTGGGGGAGGGAGAAGGGAGGAGGGAGAAGGGAGAAGGGAGAGAGGAGATAGAAAGGTTGCTTGAGATGGTGGAACGGGAAAGAGGGAAAATAGTGGTGTTCAGTACAGAGTTCGAGCCGGGGAAGAGGCTTAAAGGGCTGGGGGGGGTTGCTGCACTGTTGAGGTTTCCGATTTAACAAGAAAAGAAAGGAGGGGGCGATACCGGATGTCAGTGCGGACATATTTATGAGATTTCCAGAATGCGCGAGCAAACTTATTTTATTAGTAGAAACGAGTACTATAAAATAAAGAATATGAGAAGCGATATAGAATCCCAAATACAAACTGCAATAGCCATAATAAAACGCGGTGGCACTATTGTCTACCCAACAGAAACGGTATACGGCTTAGGCGCTGATGCGTTATCAGAAACAGCAGTACGGGAAGTGTATAAAATAAAACGTAGAGATGTTTCACAGCCCATCTCAGTCGCGGTTTCATCATTCGAGATGCTGCACAAAGTCGCCTATACAGATCTCGGAATATCAGAACTCCTTTTTGCACTGCTACCAGGACCGGTTACGGTATTGTTGAAGAAGAAAGAAATTGTGCCCGCACTTTTAACTGCTGAATCAGATGTTCTTGGCGTCCGATTCCCGGATAATGAAATTGCAACCCGGATAATAGAAGAGACAGGCCCCATAACCGCAACAAGTGCGAATGTATCCGGTAGAACTCCACCGACATGCGTAGAAGAAGTGGAAATACAATTTTTGGTAGATATTATTATACATGGTAGTAAGTGTAAGTATAGTATGCCGTCTACCGTGGTGGACATGACGACGGCGAATGAAGGAAAGGCGAAGATAAAAATAAAAAGGAGAGGCGCATGTTATGACAGAGTATTGCACGTCCTGCGGAGTAAAATTACAGGAGAAGGGCTTTACAGTTTTCCCCTGCCCTAAATGTGGAAAAGTAGAGATAGGAAGATGTGCTAAGTGTAGGAAGCAAAGTAATTTATATACCTGTGAAGAATGTGGTTTTGTAGGACCGTAGAAAATGAGATGGCAAGGAAAATCAAGACGGAAATGTTCGGGCGGTAGACTTCACCGTCACCGTAAAAAGCGAGCGTATGAGGCTGGCCGGCCGCCAGCGGATACTACTATCGGCGAGACACGAAGAAGGAAGATCGTAGCAAGAGGCGGCAGCGTGAAAATGCGGTTGCTCAGATGTGAATTTGCAAATGTTACAGACCTGAAAAGCGGAACCACAAAAGAGGCTAAGATAATATCAGTGAAGAAGAATCTTGCAAATCCGTTCTTCGCAAGGCGAAATATAACCACAAAGGGGGCCGTTATAGAGACAGAACTTGGTGATGCGGTAGTTACCAACAGACCCGGTCAGGACGGGATAGTGAATGCGAAGTTGATTTGATAGCAGAGAACAAAACAAAATAAATTATTGACACAGATTAACACTGATTAACGCAGAAGAAATTAAATCTGTGTAAATCTGTGTAAATCTGCGTCCTAAATTAAATTTATTTATGGGTAGAAGTTATACTTTATATACAATTAAAAATGTCCGGGATAGCACAAGATGTATAAAGTAGTAGGTACAATCTCAGGCGAAGTGGGTCTGCATAAATTCGATTTTATCGTTACTGGCGATGTGAGGCGAAACGAGTACATAAAAATCTGGAGCGAATTGGACGGGTGGATACTGGGGCGAGTGCTGTCAATAGTGGATGCAGATAAGAAGACGGCGACTGCGGAGATTCTAGGCTATAAAGACGATAGAGGGTTTTTAAAGCAGCCGAAGAGCACTTTAGCACGCGATGTGAAGGTCTTCAATGCCGATCAAACGTTCATCATGGACTCCCTGGGACTGAAATCGACTGGAATACACTTGGGTGCGCTAGAGGGGCGCAATATACCGGTGTATCTGAGAAAGGAGGAACTTATCCAGAAACATTGCAGCATATTGGCGAAGACCGGCAGTGGTAAATCATATACTTCGGGCGTGCTGATAGAGGAACTCCTTGAAAAGAACGTGCCCTTGCTTATCATTGACCCTCATGGCGAATATCTATCGCTGAAATACGAGAACAGAAATGATGATGAGCGGAAACAGTTGGAAAAGTTGGGTATCACACCTAAAGGATATGCCTCTAAAGTCGTTGTTTACACACCCGCGAATTTCTCTATAAATCCCGAAGCGGATAAGTTATTCCGTATAGATGGGATAAATCTAAGCGTGAGTGAGTTATATGACTTGTTCCCACTATCGGATGCCCAATTGGGTGTTTTATACCAGTGTATAAATGATATAAAGGCGAAGCAGGAGTTTTATACTATTGAGGACATTATAAAGAAGGTAGTCGAGAGCAAAAGCAGTGCTAAGTGGAGAATGGTCCACTACCTGGAAAGGATCCGCGAGACCGGTATACTGTCCGACAGCCCCACGCGTATAGAAGACCTGGTAAAGGTGGGTCAAGCAGCAATAGTAGATATGAAAGGTGCGGATCCGAAATTACAGCAGTTGATCGTTTATCGTATCTGCAAAGAGGTATTCGAAGGGCGGAAGATGGATAAGATACCACCCTTTATGCTCGTTGTCGAGGAAGCACATAACTTCTGTCCTGAGCGCGGATTTGAAAAAGCAGTCAGCTCAAATATTATGCGTACTATCGCATCGGAAGGCCGGAAATTCGGGCTCGGTATGATGGTCATCTCGCAAAGACCTGCTCGTGTGGATAAAAACGTTATTTCACAGTGTAATACGCAGATTATACTCCGTGTTACAAATGCCAATGACATCCGAGCGTTGAGTAGAGGCCTGGAATTCATGAGCAGTGAGATGGAGGAGGAAATTAAGCGAGTCCCTCTAGGTGTTGCACTGCTTTCGAGTCCGAGCATAGAGATGCCCATTCTTGTTGATGTGCGGCCGAGAAGAAGCGAGCACGGCGGTAGAGCTGCGGAGATGGTGACAAGCGAGAAGATAAAAACGGTATTACCGAGGGAAAAGCAAAACGCAGAGGAAAAAGAAGAAAAGAAGAGTATGCTTGCTAGGTTGTTGTTCGAATGAGTAGTAGTGAAGGGTGTTGAGAGAAATCAGAGGCACTTAAATTCGTTCCCCGTCAGAGAGTTTTATAAAGTTAGTGTATTATTTAGTGAACATGTTAGCGATACCAAACCGGAAGTATACAAATGAAATAACCGCAGCCAATGTGGGAGAACGAGTAAGCGTAGCAGGCTGGGTGCATGAGAAGCGAGATTTAGGCGGCGTCTTCTTCCTTATTGTGCGTGACATAAGCGGTTTTGCTCAGATCACACTACCCAAGAAAAAAGTAGAGCCGGAGCTGTTCGACCGCGTGAAAAGAGTCCCTCGTGAATCAGTGGTGGTGGTAGAGGGCGAAGTAAAGAGCGAGAAGAAGGCGCCGAATGGGTATGAAATAATACCACAGCAGATGGATGTGCTAAGCGAGGCATCGCAGGTCTTACCTCTGGACACCACAGGAAAAGTGGGTGCCGAGCTAGATACCCGGTTGGATGCGAGATTTATGGACCTGAGAACCGAGCGAACAAAGCATATCTTTATGATTCGTAGTTTAACGCTTAAAGCGATAAGAGAGTTCTTTGATGAACGAGGGCTTATAGAGATAAACACACCAAAGATAGTAAGTGCCGCGACAGAAGGCGGTACCGCCCTATTCCCAATATCGTATTTTGAACGAGAAGCGTTCTTAAATCAGAGCCCACAACTTTACAAACAGATACTCATGGCTTCCGGTTTTGACCGTGTGTATGAAATAGCGCCTATATTCCGCGCTGAGGAGCATGACACTACGAAGCACCTTAACGAAGCGACATCGGTGGATGTAGAACTCGCATTTGTGTCGGATAAGGAAGTAATGGCGCTATTAGAGGAGCTTATTGCGTTTGTATATTCAAAGGTTGTAGATTATCCGGGCTTAGCTAAACTGAAAGTGACTCTGGAAGTTCCGGCGATACCGTTCAGGCGCATAACCTATGCTGAAGCAATAGAACTACTCTCTGGAGAGGGGGAGCAGATAGAGTGGGGTGAAGACATCGGCACTTCCGCTGAGCGTACCCTGGGCAAGATAATAGGCGAACTATATTTCATTATCGATTGGCCATGTGCGATAAAGCCTTTTTATGCACAGCCTGCGGCGGAAGGCATCTGCAATGCGTTTGACCTGATGCACCCGCGATTAGAGCTCTCTTCGGGCTCACAGCGTGTCCATTCATACGAGTTATTGAAGAGGCAGATAGAAACAAAAGGGCTGGGCGCGGATAGTTTTGAGTTTTATCTTGACGCTTTTCGTTATGGTATGCCGCCGCATGCCGGCTGGGGGCTTGGCATTGAAAGGCTGTTGATGAGCATGCTGGAAATAGAAAACATAAGGGAAGTGGTGCTTTTTCCTCGCGATAGGAGGCGGCTGACGCCATAGTCACGGAATTAAGAATTACGAATTGGAAATTATGAACGATTCGTTTGCATCTATGTCTTTGGCATCAGGATATTACTCTACGGAAGGAAAAAACCAAAAAATTTATATATAGATTGTAACAGATTATTCAGCAGGGGTGAAAGAGGTATGGCAACTGAAGCTGAAACGGATGAAGAAGAAGTGAAAGAAGCAGAAGAGGTAAAAGAAGTAGAAGGAGCAGAAGTAAAAGAAGCAGAAAAGGCTAAGGAAAAGCCTGGAACAAAAACGGAAGAGGCAACAAGGCGCGTGATGGAATCAATAAAAGATACGGTTGAAAAATCACTTTTAGAGAAGATAGAAGAGACGGAGGTGGATGTGGTTCCAGAAGCGTTAGTAATAGGGGGAGGAATAGCCGGGATGTATGCCGCGTTGGACATCGCAGATGCGGGGTTCAAGGTGCATCTGGTCGAAAGATTACCTTCTATCGGTGGGCACATGGCACAGCTTGATAAGACGTTCCCAACGCTTGATTGTTCCGCTTGTATTCTAACGCCACGACTGGTGGATGTGGGCGGACATCCAAACATAGACCTGATGACTTATTCTGAGGTAGTGGGAGTAGAAGGGTCTATCGGAAATTTCAAGGTGAAAGTACTAAAGAAAGCGAGATACATAGATGCGAAGACATGTACCGGCTGCTCGACGTGCGAAGAAGTTTGTAGGTTGAAGGGCCGGTTTCCAAACGAGTTTGATGTAGGGCTGATGAAAAGAGCACCAATATATAGGCCATTCCCGTTTGCAATTCCCGCTATTTATACCGTAGATGGCGAGACTTGTTTGATGATAAAGAAAGGTAAATGTGGAAAAGCAACGCTTGAAAGCACGGCAGAAGCGATAAAGAAGAAAGAGAGAGGCGAGGAAGTAACGAAGAATGAAGCGCCTCCCTGTGTTATAGCATGTGACACCCTTTCGATACGCCATGATATGCAGGATGAAATAGTGGAAATAAATGTAGGGGGAATTATAGTAGCAACGGGTTATGACATCATTGAGCCGGAGTGTATGCCCGAATACAAGTATGGCGTGTATCCCAATGTAGTTAACGGATTGGAGTTTGAACGATACTCCTCGGCAAGTGGTCCCACGATGGGTAGGATATTGATAGGAGACATGCCAGAGCCAAAAGATGCGGTCTTCCTGTCCTGTGTTGGCTCAAGAAACTCGCAGACAGGATACGAATACTGCTCTCGTGTATGCTGTATGTACCTAGCGAAACAGGCACATTTATTACAGGAGAAAGTCCCGGACTGCAACATAACTGTTTTATACCAGGACGTGCGGGCATTTGGAAAAGGCTTCGAGGAATTTTATGACCGGGTGAAAGGGGAAGGTCTCACCTATCGAAGGGGACTTG